>DATHVN010000155.1 GCA_035461305.1 Euzebyales bacterium
CACCTGCTGCTGGCTGCCGTAGCCGATCGGGCCGAGCTCCTCGCTCATCCCGTACTCGCGCACGATCGCGCGGGCTAGCTTCGTCGCCTGCACCAGATCGTGCTGGCCGCCGGTCGTCGGCTGGCCGAGCACGACCATCTCGGCGGCGCGGCCGCCGAGCATCACGCGGATCTTGGCCTCCAGGTAGCTCAACAGGTAGATGTGACGCTCGTCGATCGGCAGCTGCTGGGTCACGCCCAGCGCCATGCCGGTCGGCAGCACGGTCACCTTGTAGACGGGGTCGGCCTCGGGATCGAGGAACGCCGCCAGCGCGTGGCCGCCCTCGTGGTAGGCGACAGCCAGCTTCTCCTTCTCGTCCAGCCGCAGGCTCGACCGCTCGCGGCCGATGGTGTGGCGCTCGCGGGCCGCCTCGACGTCGCGCATCCGGATCTCGTCGGAGCCGTCGCGCACGGCGATGAGCGCGGCCTCGTTGATCAGGTTCTTCAGGTCGGCGCCGGCCATGCCGGGCGTCCCCCGCGCGAGGACCGCGAGATCGATGTCGTCGGACATCGGCTTGCCCGTGGTGTGGACCTGGAGGATCTGCTCACGCTCCTCGAGCGTGGGCAGGGGCACCACGATCTGGCGATCGAACCGTCCTGGCCGCTGCAGCGCAGGATCCAGCACGTCGGGGCGGTTGGTCGCGGCCATGATGACCACGCCCTCTGACCCCTCGAAGCCGTCGATCTCTCCGAGCAGCTGGTTCAGCGTCTGCTCGCGTTCATCGTGGCCTCCGCCGAGGCCGGCCCCCCGCTTGCGGCCGATCGAGTCGAGCTCGTCGATGAAGATGATCGACGGCGCGTTCTCGCGCGCTGTCTTGAACAGGTCGCGGACGCGGCTGGCGCCGACGCCGACGAACATCTCCATGAAGTCCGAGCCCGTGACAGAGATGAACGGCACCCCGGCCTCACCCGCGGTCGCCTTGGCCAACAGCGTCTTGCCCGTTCCGGGCGGCCCGACGAGCAGCATGCCCTTGGGCACCTCCGCACCGGCACGGCGGAACCGATCGGGCTCGCGCAGGAAGTCGACGACCTCCTTGATCTCCTGCTTGACCTCGCGGTAGCCGGCGATGTCGTTGAACCGCGTCGTGGGCTCGTGCGGCTTCCACAGCCGCGCCGTGGATTTGCCGACCCGCGACAGGGGACCCATCTGTCCCCGGGCCTGCCGGTTGAGGTACCAGAACAACCCGAAGAACAGCAGGATCGGCAGGCCGAACAGCAGCAGGAACGACGTCAGGCTCTCGCCCTCGACCCGAGCGTCGATCTCGACGTCGTTGTCCTCGAGAAAGTCCTCGATGCCGTTCTGGCCGATGACCGTTGCCGGCGGCAGCGTCGAGGTGAACCCGCCCTCGGCGCGGTCGCTCGATTCCGCCCAGGTGCCTTCGATCGCCTGGCCCGTGAAGGTGACCGACGCGACGTCTCCACTGGCGACCGCGCGACGGAACTCGTCATATGTCAACGGCTCACTCGCCGCGATCGGGTTGAGCAGCCACAGCAGACCGAGCGCGATCAGCAGGCCGATCAGCAGCCGGTTGCGACTGGTTGGATTCACCGGTGCCTCGCTACGTTTGTTGACTGCACCATTCGTACCCTCACTTCGAGGAACCCACCAGTACGCGAGATCGTCACCCGCAGCCACGGTGACGAACCGTCTGGTCACCCAACGTCGCGGAGGTTCCGATGTCACGTTCGACGCCGCTCACGCCGGGTCCGCTCAGGAATCGGTATGGGAGCCATCCCGCCCGCCGCGGGGGGAGGCAGACGGACGTGGCGCGGCGGATCGTGTGTGCCGGCAGGACCGTCGTCGACACGACCGACGCCGTGCGCGTGCTCGAGACGAGCCATCCGCCGACCTGGTACATGCCGGTCGCGGCGCTGCGCGGCGCGCACCTGGCGATGACCGCGTGCAGCACCTGGTGCGAGTTCAACGGCCGGGCGTCGTACGGCGACATCGTCGGTCCCGACCGCACCGTCCTCGCCCCCTGGTGCCGCGTGGTTGTATCGGCAACCGGCCCAGGGGTTTCGAGCAACTTGACGGACGGTGCCCTGTCCATCCGCATCGGGTGGACAGGCGCCTAGTTGACGAGGAACAGGTTCGCGGCCAAGCTGGAGAGTTCCATGGCGGATGGGTGACCAACGATGTGGTTGGACTTTTCAAGGGTGAACAGGGAACCCTAGGCTGGTGAAGATGCCCGTCGCGTGCCCGAGTCATGACAACCTGTTCGGGCCGGGCCCGTCCTAGCGGTCAAAGCTGGAGGACCACGTGCTACGCACCGACCTCACCGATCACCGCGGCACCGATGACGCCGGTCTGGTGCGGGCGGTCGCCGGCGGCGATGCCATCGCGCTCGCCGAGGCATACCACCGCACCATCACCGCGGCGTACGCGTGCGCGCGGAGGCTGCTCGCGTCGCCCGTCGAGATCGAGGCGCTGGTGCGCTCGGTCTACAGCGAGCTGTGGGAGGAGCCCCCGCTCGACGAGGCGATGGAGGGGTGGGTGCGGTCCCGCTGCTACACGCTGGGCACGGGGTACCTGCGTCAGCGTGGGCTGTCGGCACCGTCAGCGTCACTCGCCGCGTGGACCTCGGGTGTCGACGCCGACGAGCACAACGCCCGGCACGACCCGCTCGAGCGGATGATCGGCGAACTCACCACCGAGCAGCAGGCGGCACTGGTGCGGGCGCACGACCAGGGCCTGCGCACAGCCGAGCAGGGGGACCCCGAGGCCGGGGTCGCGCTGCAGCATGCGCTGCTGGTGCTGGCCAGCCCGTTGACCGATGATGAGCGGCACGCCGCGGAGATGTGCTCGAGCGGAGTCGCGCTGGCCAACTGGATCTTCGGCCTGCTGCCGCCGCACGAGGCGGCGACCGTGCCGGGCACCGCCGCCGAGCCGACGCCGTGCGGTCGCCTGGCCGGCGTGCTGCGCCGCGCACGGCGCAGGTTCGAGCCGCTGCCGCCGACGCCCGACCTCGGGCACCGGGTGCTCGCGTGGGTACTGTCGACCAGCACCGTCCGCGGTGCCGGCGACCTGCACGCCTCGAGTCTGGACACCGATCTACGCGTCGCATCGGCCGATCTCGACCACGGTGCGGGTGACCGCGCCAACGGCGCACCGCGCTCGTCGCTGGACATGAGCGTGCCCCCATCCCCGCCAGCCGGGGCCGAGCGGCAGCCGGTGACGGCGCTGCGCCGGGACGACGGTGGGTCGTCGGAGGGTTGGGCACGGCCCGGCGTGGACGACGACCAGGCCCCCGACACGGGCGACGACCTGCCCACGCCGTTGCGGACTCCGGGTGGCCCGCCCGCGCTCGCGGGCTCCAGCGCGCCCCCGCTCGCGTTCGGCAACGCCGCGCCCGCGCTGGCTCCCGAGTTCATCGAGGACGACGGCGAGCAGCTCGTGCGGATGCCGCTGCGGCAGATGGGGCGGCCGGCGCTGGCGCCGCAGACCGATCGGGACGCCTCCGGGCCCGAAGACACCCAGACGAGCCGGGCGACACCCGGCCCAGCGGAGGAGGACGTGGTGCCGCCGCCGGCTGCGCTGCGTCCGGCGCAGGACGACGACACGGTTCCACCGTCCGGCCGCCGGCCCGAGCCGGCACCCAACCCGCTCGGCATGCCAGCGAGCAGCCCACGCGGGATCGACGACGACCGCACGGCGCCGTCACCTCTGACCGCCGAGGAGGGACGCGGCAGCCAGGCCGAGCATGACATCGGCGGCGACTCGCCATTGCGACGCCCTGCGCCTGGGACGGGGCAGGTCCAGGCCCGGGGCCGGGACCTCGACACAGCGCCACGCTCCCCCCTCGGAAGGGCCGAACCCACCGACGACCGGTCGTTGCCCACGCACGGGCGGCAGACCGACGCGGGTGGCACCAGACCGGGAGACGACGACGCCACGGTGCAGACCCCCATTCAGCGCGACGACAGCGATCCACGCTTCGACGACCTGTTCGGCGAGGCCGCACGTGACACCGACGGCCCTCCGCCCGCGCGGTCCGGATCCGCGTCCAACCTGACCGCCCCGAAGCTGCCCGCCGCCCGACGCCCGACCCCGCCGCGGTCGTCCTCGTCGTCCGGGGACGCCGCACCTTCGTCCCAGGGCCGTCCCGCGCCGTCGCTGACCACCCAGACGGCACCGACAGCCCCGATCGGGCCGACGGTCTCGAGCACCGAGAGCGAGCCGGGCGGCGGCAGCAGCGTGCTGCGCTGGCTGGTCGTACTGCTCCTGATCGCTGCCGGAGCAGCGGTCGGCATCTTCCTGGGCCAGATGCTTATCTGACCCGGTCCTCGTGGCCGGGCCGCGCCACCCGCCCGGCCGGCGGCGCCGTCGCGCCGGCGGACGAGGCGTCGCGACAGCCCGCCACGGTCGCACCGTCGGGCGCCTCACTGACCGCGTCGAGGCCCGGGCCCTCGGCCCGGCGTCCGCGAGCCACCCACCTGCGTGTTCCCGTGCGGATGAAGCAGGTGACGCGGCGCGTGTGACGCGGGCCGCTCACGGCGGCCCGCTCCACCGCTGTGACCCGCTGCTAGGCTTCGGGAGGACGTCCGGCGGAGGGTGGTCCCCAGCAGACACCCGGGCCGGCTCTGTCGGACCCACCCGACACATCGTTCGAAGGTGCTCCTCGTGTCCCAGCCCACTGCAACGCCCGACGGCCTGGCCGGGCGCATCCTCGCCCACGAGGGTGGCCCGGAGTTCGACTTCCTCGCTGGATCCAGTGTGTTCCGCAAGCTGTACGACTACCGCATCCTGTATCTGCGGGGACCCATCGAGGACACCGTCGCCGACACGCTCGTCGCCCAGCTGATGTCACTGGACGCCGAGTCCGAGAAGGACGTCACCCTCTACATCAACTCCCCCGGTGGCCTGGTCAGCGGCATGTTCGCCGTCTACGACGTCATGCAGCTGATGCGCTCGAAGGTCAACACGATCTGCGTGGGCATCGCCGCGTCCGCGGCCGCGTTCCTCCTCGCGACCGGCACGGGCATCCGCGCCGCGACGCCCAACGCCCGCATCATGTTCCACCAGCCCCTCGGTGGCGCCCGCGGGCAGGCGGTCGACATCCAGATCCAGGCCAAGCAGATCGTCTTCCTCCGCGAGCGGCTCTACGAGATCCTCGCCAAGCGGACGAACAAGGACATCGAGGAGATCCGCCGCGACGCCGACCGTGACTTCTGGCTTTCGGCGGAGGACGCGGTCACCTACGGCGCGATCGACGAGGTCCGCAGGCGCGGCGGGGTCTGAGGCGCGCCCGTCACGATGGGCGGCGCCGGCGTCACACGCGCTGACAGCGTGGACAGTAGGTTGTGCCGCGGCCCGCGACGTCGACCTTGCGCAGCGCGGTCCCACACCGCGGGCACGGCCGCCCCTCCTGGCCGTACGCGATCAGGAACGTCGCGTTGCGCCCCGACTGGCCGTTGACCATCTGGTAGTCGCGGAAGGTCGTGCCCTCGCGCTCGATCGCGTCCGTGAGCACCTGGCGGATCGCGGACCACAGCCGGGCGGCACGCTCGGGGCCGATCCGCCGCGCGCGCGGGTTGATGCCGGCCAGCCAGAGGGCCTCGTCGGCGTAGATGTTGCCGACACCGGCGACCGGACGCTGGGACAGCAGCTGCGCCTTGACCGTCATCCGCGACCGCCGCAGTGCCGCGTGGAACCGTACCGGCTCGAAGTCGGGTCCGAGCGGCTCGGGGCCCATGTGCGCGAGTGTCGCGATGCCGGCGTGGTCGCCGGCGTCGACGACCGTCAGGCGGCCGAAGCGACGCACGTCACGGAAGTCGAGCACGCCGTCGTCGAGCGTGAACGTCGCGCGGACGTAGGCGTCGGGGACCCAGTCATCGTCACGGAAGCGGAACGCGCCGGTCATACCGAGGTGCATGACCAGCTCCCGCGCCGGCGTCCGCGGTGCGTCGAGGTCGGCCAGCAGGTACTTGCCGCGCCTGCGCAGCGCCGTGATCCCGGAGCCGACGGCACGGTGGATGTCGGTGAAGCGCGCCTGCGGGTCGACCCTGACGTCGGCGATCCGCCGGCCGACCAGCCGCGGACGCAGCTGGCGGGCGACGCTTTCGACCTCGGGAAGCTCGGGCATGGGTGCCAGCTTGCCGCGTCACCGCGTGACGCGATGAGAAGGGCGGTGACCCGGGTAGGTTGCAGGGCGGCCGGTGCCACCGCCGGCTGCCCTGCCGTCATCGTTGGAGGCACACATGGCCAGCAGCATCACCGAGGTCCCCCAGCCGGCCAACGAGCCGGTGCTGTCGTACGCGCCCGGGAGTCCCGAGCGCGACGCGCTGGCCGCCGAGCTCGACGCCGTGGCCGGGGAGGTGGTCGACGCGCCCCACGTGATCGCCGGCGAGGACGCCCCCGCCGATGAGACCTTCCAGGTCCGCGCGCCCCATCAACACGACCTGCACCTCGCCGACGTTCACCAGGCCACGCCACGACACGTCGAGGCGGCGATCGGCACGGCAACCGCCGCCGCACGGGAGTGGGCGGCCACCCCGTTCGAGGACCGTGCCGCGGTCTTCCTGCGCGCCGCTGACCTGCTGGCGGGTCCGTGGCGCGACCGGATCAACGCCGCCACCATCCTGGGTCAGTCGAAGTCCTGGCACCAGGCCGAGATCGACGCGGCCTGCGAGGCCATCGACTTCCTGCGCTTCAACGTCGCCTTCGCCCGCGACCTGCTGTCGATCCAACCACACAACGTGGGCGGGCTGTGGAACCGCATGGACTACCGCCCGCTGGAGGGCTTCGTGCTCGCGATCACGCCGTTCAACTTCACGGCCATCGCGCTCAACCTGCCGACTGCGCCGGCGCTGATGGGCAACACGGTGCTGTGGAAGCCGTCGGAGAAGCAGGCGCTGGCCGCCCATTGGACGATGCGCCTGCTGATCGAGGCCGGCCTGCCGCCGGGTGTCATCAACCTCCTGCACGGCGACGGCGCCCTGGTCAGCGATGTGGCGATGGACGATCCCCAATTCGCCGGCCTGCACTTCACCGGCTCCTCGACCGTCCTACACGGCCTGTGGCAGCGAGCGGCCGAGCGCCTCGAGACCTACCGCGGATTCCCGCGCATCGTCGGTGAGAGCGGCGGCAAGGACTTCGTGGTCGCGCACCCGTCGGCGTCGGTCGACGAGCTGGTCGTGGCCCTCGGGCGCGGGGCGTTCGAGTACCAGGGCCAGAAGTGCTCGGCGGCCAGCCGCGCGTACGTGCCGGAGAACCTGTGGAGCGACGTCCGCGACGGCATCGCCGACCTCGCGGGCGTCATCCCCACTGGTGACGTCGCCGACCCGTCCGTCTTCTTCGGCGCGGTGATAGACGGGGCGGCGTTCCGCAAGCACACCGACGCCATCGCCGCGGCGGCCGACCGCGGGGCCAAGGTGCTGGTCGGCGGCGGCACCGACGACAGCACCGGGTGGTTCGTCGAGCCGACCGTGCTGGTGACCGACGACCCGATGTCGACGACGATGACGACCGAACTGTTCGGCCCCATCCTGAGCGTCCACGTCTACGACGATGCGCGCTGGTCGGAGACGCTGGAGCTCGTCGACCGGACGAGCCCCTATGCGCTGACGGGTGCGGTGTTCGCCCAGGATCGCACCGCCGTGCAGCAGGCCGACCGGGTGCTGCGCCAGGCCGCCGGCAACTTCTACATCAACGACAAGCCGACCGGGTCCGTCGTCGGGCAGCAGCCGTTCGGCGGCGCCCGCCGGTCGGGGACGAACGACAAGGCCGGGTCGATCTTCAACCTCCAGCGCTGGGTGAGCCCACGGGCGATCAAGGAGACGTTCGTGCCGCCGACCGACTGGCGCTACCCACACCTCGGCCAGTGAGCGGTCCCGCGAAGCGACAGGCGCTGTTGGTGGCCAACAGCGCAGCGGGCTCGACGACCGCCGACAGGCTCGACGACGTCGAGGCGGTCCTGCGTGCGGAGCTCGCGATCACGCGTGCCCTCACCGACGGTGTCGATGAGCTGCGTGAGATCCTCGCGTCATTCGACGGCGACCGCGTGATCGTCGCCGGAGGCGACGGTAGCCTGCACACGCTGATCAACGTGCTGGCAGACATCGACCGGCTCGCCGACGTGGTCATCGGCCTCGTCCCGATGGGCACCGCCAACGACTTCGCGACCGGACTCGGACTGTCCACCGACGACCTGCTGGCGACGGCCCGCGCGTGCATCGACGGCGAACCGGTGACGATGGACGCGCTCGTCGCGGACGATGGTGAGATCGTCGTGAACGCAGCTCACGCAGGTGTGGGCGCCGTCGCGTCGCAACGGGCGCAGGCGGCGAAACCCGTGGTCGGCGCACTCGCCTATCCTCTCGCCGTACTCGTCGCGGGCGCCACGACACCCGGGTACGAGCTGGCCATCACGGTCGACGGCACCGTCGTCCACGACGGCACGACGCTGTTCGCACTGGCCGCCAACGGACCGCGCCTCGGCGGCGCACGGCTGTGCGTCGGCGCGGACCCGACCGACGGCCTGATGGACATCATGGTCATCGGCGACGTGCCGGTGGCCGACCGCGCCGGCCTGGCGCTGCGCCTGCAGCGCGGTACCCGCACCGACCACGAACGGGTCGACCAGTACCGGGGCACCAGCCTGCGCGTGCACGGCGACGCCGTGGACCACAGCAGGGACGGCGAGCTGCGGCGCGGGCTGGCCGACGTGACCTACTCCGTCCGCCTCTCGGCCTGGCGGGTGCTGCACGCGCCGCGGTGACCTGCCAGGTGGTCCGACATGCAATCCGTCGTGACAGCCCGTACGGTTGCCCGCGGACACTCCTGGCCACGCATAGGAATGCCGCACGATGACCATGCGACTGGACGACACCTGGACGCCCGAATCGTGGCGCAGGCTGCATGTTGCGCAGCAGCCGGACTGGCCCGACCCCGACCAGCTCGAGCGGGTCATGCTGGAGCTGTCGGCGCAGCCGCCACTGGTGTTCGCCGGCGAGGCGCGGCATCTGCGCGACCAGTTGGCCGCCGTGTCGCGCGGCGGCGCCTTCCTCCTGCAGGGCGGTGACTGCGCCGAGACGTTCGCCGCGTTCTCCGCCGACGCGATCCGCGACAAGCTCAAGATCCTGCTGCAGATGGCCGTGGTGCTGACCTACGGCGGGCAGCTGCCGGTGGTCAAGGTCGGCCGGATCGCCGGGCAGTTCGCCAAGCCGCGGTCGTCGCCGACCGAGCGGCGCGGCGACCACGTGCTGCCGTCGTACCGGGGCGATGCGGTCAACGACCTGTCGTTCTCGCCCGAGGCCCGCGACGCCGATCCGGAGCGCCTGGCACGGGTTTACCACCAGTCGTCGGCGACGCTCAACCTGCTACGCGCGTTCACGCGTGGCGGGTTCGCCGACCTGGAGAAGGTCCACCTGTGGAACCAGGAGTTCGTGCGGGACAGCCGCCAGGGCCAGCGCTACGCGGCCGTCGCGGACGAGATCACGCGTGCGCTGAACTTTCTGCGCGCGTGCGGCGTCGACGTCGCCAACGACCCGACGTTCCACACCGTCGACTTCTGGACGTCCCACGAGGCGCTGCTGCTCAACTACGAGGAGGCGCTGACGCGCCGCGACTCGCTGACCGGTGACTGGTACGACTGCAGCGCCCACCTGCTGTGGATCGGCGAGCGGACCCGTGACCCCGACGGCGCCCACGTGCACTTCCTGTCCGGGGTCGGCAACCCGGTCGGCGTGAAGCTCGGTCCCACCGCCACCGCCGATGAGGTCGTGGCGCTCGCCGAGCGCCTGAACCCTGACAACGAGCCGGGCAGGCTGACGCTCATCGCGCGGATGGGGGCTGCGGCGGCGCCAAACCGGCTGCCAACCCTGGTGCGCGACGTCGACCGGCGTGGCCTGTCAGTGGTCTGGGCCTGCGACCCGATGCATGGCAACACCATCACCAGCGCGACCGGCTACAAGACGCGCCGGTTCACCGACGTCCTCGACGAACTTCGCACCTTCTTCGGCGTGCACGCCCAGGAGGGCACCGTCCCCGGCGGCGTCCACTTCGAGCTGACCGGGGAGGACGTCACCGAGTGCCTCGGCGGTGCCCAGGAGATCGTCGACGCGCACCTGTCGCATCGCTACGAGACGGCCTGCGACCCCCGGCTGAACAACAAGCAGGCGCTGGAGCTGGCGTTCCTGGTGGCCGAGATGCTCCAGGACTGATGTGGAGGTCAGGTTGGCATCAAGTGGCAGGCGGGGAGTTCTCGTCTGGCGGGTGTGATCAGGAGTGTGGGGGTCAGCGTCTGGGCCGCTCGCCGTTGACGGGACGGCACGGGCGAGGTCCAGTCGGCGACGGTCCTGTCAGGGCGACGCCGATGGCGGGGTCGCCGGTAGTGGTGGGCGGCCTCGACCAGCAGCCGCTGCGCATGCGCGGGCCCGGCGGCACCTCCCATGACCGGGGTACCGGTCCGGGACACACCTCCGGACCGTCAGTCCCCGCACACTTCATGCGCGGGGTGCCGGCCAGTCGAGCTCCTCAACCGATCCGACGCTCCATAGGGTCCAGGGTCTGTGTCCCGGCCGGGACCGGGAACAGACCCTGGGCATCAATCGAAGCGGCACGACCCGGTGTGGGCCATCCGGGTCCGTTCCGCGCCCTCGGCGACGACGTCGCGCACCGAGTCCGCCGTCAGTGCGTAGCCGGTGTTCGACTCCGTGACCGCCGCCGCGAAGACGACACCGGCGACCTCCCCCTCGGGCGTGACGAACGGCCCGCCCGAGTCGCCACGCTTGACCTCGTCGGCCAGGATCAGGACGTCGCGCGTGACCGTGTCCCGGCTGTAGATGTCACGGCCCACGGCCTGGACCCGCCGGCGCACCGCAGCGGGCTTCACGGTCAGCTCACGCCGCCCGCCGGGGAACCCCAGCGTCGCGCCGGTCAGGCCCCGGCCGGTCGGCTCGTCGATCCACGGCAGCGCCGGGGCCCGCAGCCGCGGTGCCGCCACCACGGCCAGGTCCAGCCGCGGGTCGAACAGCACGACCCGTGCCCGCCTGGTGCCCTCCGGCCCCCGCACCCGGACCCGCTGGCCCCCCGCGACGACGTGAGCGTTGGTCACCACAACACCCCGCTGCGTGACGAACCCGCTGCCGAACGAGATGCTGTCACATCCCGACACCTCAAGCTGGACGACGCTGTCGACGGCGGCGGCCTCCGCCGCCGCGACCGCGCTCCCCTTGGGCGTCGGCGCGGGCGGCGCGGTGACGTCTGGCCGGATCTCGCTGAAGACCTCCGGGAAGCCCTGCTGGTCCAGGTACGTCCCGACCCGGGTGACCACATCCGGCGGCGTCGGCAGGGCCGCGTCGATCAGGCTGACCAGCCGCGAGCCGTGCAGCGTGTTCGCCAATAGCTGCGACGGACCACGCGACAGCGGCGTCGCGAGCAGCCAGACCGCCAGCACCAGGCCGACAGCAGCGACCGCGATGCCCGCCGCAGCGTCGACGCCACCGACACCCGCCCGCGCCGCCGCGCGGCGCAGGCGCAGGCCGACGGCGATGCCGACGGACTGGGACGCCAGCAGACACGCCAGC
The DNA here is from genome assembly GCA_035461305.1 of Euzebyales bacterium. Classification (NCBI taxonomy): domain Bacteria; kingdom Bacillati; phylum Actinomycetota; class Nitriliruptoria; order Euzebyales; species Euzebyales bacterium. The sequence continues at coordinate 11,565 of DATHVN010000155.1, forward strand.
AGGATCGTCAACGTCAGCAGCGCCAGGGTTGGGCCCGGGCCGTCCGCCAACAGCGCCGCGACGTCGGGTGCGACGACGGCACCGATGATCAGGCCGATCGCCGCTGTCCCGTAGGAGGCGACCTGCGACAGCCCGCCCAGCCGGCCCCCGCGCACACACACGATTACCAGGACGACGAGCAGCAGGTAGTCGAAGCCGGTCAGCACGATGTGCGATCCCCGCCCACCGGCTCGCTCCGCTCGCCCTCTCCCCGATCCCCGCCCACCGGCGTGGTAGGCACGGCACAGGCCTCAGACCAGGCGGCGGATACGGCCGTCCGACGCGTGCAGCACCGCACGCGCGGCCTCGTGCAGCGCGGCGTGGTGCGTTCGGAAGAGCGTGATCTCGTCATTGGCGTCTTCGTGGTCCGGTCGCTCGGCCTCGTCGGAGTCCGCTTCGTCGTCGAGCGCCGCCAGCGCGGCATCCCAGTCCGTCGCCGCCGCGGCGTCGCGCAGATGCATCGCCGGTGCCTGCAACAGCGCCCGTTCCAGATCCTGGATGACGGTGAGGACCACGTCCGTGGTCGTCACCACCCCCGGGGTCGTGAGCAGGTGCAACGCCTGGAGCTTGCGCATGGCCATGGCCATCACCAGACGCGGCTCGCCGAGCTCCGCCACGGCCGAGTCGACGGTCCGCAGGTCGAGCGTAACCGTGTTCGGCACGGCGAACCACTTGCGCAACAACGTGAACAGGTCCTCCGTCGCGCCGCGGATGGCAAGCAGTTCGCGTGGCTTGGGGATCTCATCCATCACACCCAACGCTAGCGGAGTGAATAGGCGGCCGGGTGCGTCCGAGGGGCCGAGCCACCGCGTGACAACGTGTGCCGTGATTCGCGGAACGCGACACTGACTCGCGGATCCTCGTTCCCCGCCGCGCCCAGACGTCGTCAGCCTTCAACGGCCCAGGGCCGTTCTGCTCCAAGCCTGACAGGACAGCGCCGGTCAGAATGCGCTGCATTGGAGGTTCACTGAGGCCTTCGAGCGCACCAAGAGGCAGCAGGTTCGCATCCGACGCCGACACGGTCAGCGCGATGCACTCCGTGTTCGCGCCGCTTCGGTGTACACCAGGCCATCCCGGCGTGCGCGTGTGCCATCGTCGACCCGTTATCGTGAACCGTCGCGTCGGCAGCGGCAACGTCGACGCCGGTAGACCATCCGTTCAGGTTCCACTTATTTCGCCCATTCCGCTGTTATTGTGCGCTCGGCGAACGCCGAGGATTGGAAGGGGCCATGGAAGTCAATCCGTGTACTGCTGTGCCGAACACCAACGACGCATCATCTGCGGTCCGTTGGTGCCGGACCGTGGAGGTCGGTGGCGTCAGATACACCCGCGCAGTCGTGCGCACACAATGGATTCAACCAGGTGACGATCTGGGTCACCTTCTCGTCAGCCAACTCGGACCACTGCTCGAAGAAGGCGACCTGGCCATCGTCAGTGAGAAGGCGGCAACGATCGCGGAGGGTCTTGCCATCCCCGCGCGTGACGTGTCGGCGGGTTCGCTCGCAACCCGACTTGCGGCCTGGGTGCGGCCAACGGACTCGTCCCGCGGCCTGAGCATTCCGGAGAAGATGGAGTATGTTCTCCGAGAGGCGGGACGCTCCCGAGTGCTGTTCGCCACGGCGACTGCTGCGTTGACACGTCCCCTCGGTCTTCGTGGTGGCTTCTACTTCGTCGCCGGGCGTGTCGCGAGATCGATGGACGGCATGCGTCCTCCCTTCGAGCACATGCTCATTCCGCCACTGACGCCGCGTGTCGCGGGCGCGCTGGCGCGGTCCCTGGCGGACCGTCTCGGATGGCCGGTTGCAATCGTCGACATGAATGATCGTGGTGGCTCGATACGGACGATGTCACATCGCGTGATAAGTGCGCGGCGGTTGCGACGCGTCCTGTCGGACAACCCGTTGGGGCAGCGGGACGAACGCACACCGATCGGCATCGTGCGTCGGCTCTCACCCGGAGCGTTGGCGCCTGCTGCTCGGGAGCCGATCGATGAGCTGTCGCACGAGGTCGAGCAACGCGTCTAGCTCGGGAGCCCTCAGCACCCGCAACGTGGCGAGGTGGATGACCACGCCGGCCGCGGCCGACACAGCGACAGTGAACACGACCCCGGTCGAAGCTGGGGTCGGCAGCACTCCCATGAGCACCCGCATCACGACCGCGGTCGGCACCACGGCTACGACATTGCGCGCCACGGCGGCGACGAGGTCGCGGACGACGACACCGTGGTGCGAACGGGCGAGCATCGCGATCGCCATCACCGCTGACGCGGCGAACGACAGTGTCGTGGCGGCGCCGAGGCCGATGACGCCGAACCTCGGACCGAGCACGAGGTCGCCCACCACGTTGACGCCCAACCCGACGCACGCGATCGCGGCGGGACGCCAGCGGTCCTGGAGCCCGTAGAGCGCCCGCATCGCCAGGTCCCGTACACCGAGCGCGACCAGACCGGGAGCGAACGCGGCCAGCGCGGCCGCGGTGCGTACCGCTGCGGCGTCGGTGAAGGCGCCCCTGCCGTACACGACCTGCACTGTCGGCAACGCCAGGATGACCATGGCGGTCGCGACCGGCGTGAGCAGCGTCAGCAGCGCGGTCATCCCGCGGGTGCTGAGCCACGCGAACGCGCGACGTTGCGACGCAGCCGCCCCCAGGGCCGGATAGAGCACCTGCAACAGCGCGACGACGAGCAGTCCGTGCGGAAGTCCGACGAGGCGGTAGGCGTAGTTCAGCGAGGCGATCGCGCCATCGGGCAGTCCCGACGCGACCATCCGGTCGACGACGACGTTGATGTTCGACACGACGTGACCGACGAGGATCACGGGCAGCAGTCCCGAGATCGCCGCCATTCCTGGATCCCGGAGGCGAACGGCCCCGAACCAACGAAAGCCGGTACGGCGCAACGACGGGAGCTGCACGAGGACCCGGAGGACCGATCCCACCACGAATCCCCACGCGAGTGAGGCAACCCCCATGACGGGACCGAGCACCAGCGCTGCAGCGATCATCGCAGCGTTGAACGGCACACCGACGACCGCCGGCCAGAAGAACCGTCGGTGCACCTGGAGCAGTCCGGAGACGAGGTTCATCCCGGCGACGAACACGGTGGAGATGAGTAGCACGCGCGTCAGATCCGTCGCCAACCGTGCGGGAGCCGTCCCGAAGCCGGGTGCGAGCAGCCGCACCATCGCCGGCGCGGCGAGCGCCACGACGATCGATGCCACACCGAGGACAGCGGTCACCACCACGACGACCGTGCGGAACAACTGATGGCCGAAGTAGGTCTCGCCGTTGCGCACCCTCGCCGATATGAGAGGGACGGTTGCCGTGACGACTGCGGTCGACACGAGGGCGATCAACACGTTCGGTACCTGATGGGCGATGAGGTACGCATCGACTTCGACGCTGGCACCAAACACACCGGCGATGACGGCTTCGCGTAGAAACCCGCTCAACCGGCTCGCGGCCGTCACGACGGTGACAAGCACGGTGGCAGTCGCAACGCCGGCGCCCGCCGTCCGGACGCGAGATCCTGACGCATCTGTCGTCAACTACGGCCCCCGGTCCGGTCGTTCATCCTCGCACCAGCACGAGCGCGTTCGATGGTCAGGTCATAGCACTCCGACGGCCAACACGCGCATCGTCATGAACGACGGACCTTCGCCGACAGCGCCGCGTAGCGGAACCGCACGGGCCAGACCTTAGCGCGAACATCGTCGTATTGCGGTCAACCGCCGCCACCAGAACGGCGCGCCGTCACGCTGCCGCGAGCGATGCGCACCGCATCCTGCTGTTGCGCCCGACGCCCGGAACTGCTTACGTTGTCGCCGGGCTCGCCGCCAGTGGTCGTCATCGTGCGGCTGCCCGGCGCACGATGCACGGCGGGGCACGGCCTGTGACTCGCGTGCCCACGGGAGGTGGTCGCCGATGTCCACACCACCCGTCAGCCGTCGTCGCGTTCTCCGGGCGACCGTGGGCCTGGCGGCGATCGGCACGACCGGGCCGCTGCTCGCGCTGATGGAACGCGCAGCACACTCGACGACCGCGCGGCCGGACCGCCGCCACCTGCGGGCGTCTGACAACGGTGGGTACGGACCGCTGCGTGCTCCGAGACGGCCGAGGTATGCATCCTCCGGGCCGGCCGACCGCGCGTGGCTGGCGCTGCCCGAAGGCTTCGTCTATGCGACGTTCGGTCACACCGGCGAGCGGATGTCGGACGGCAGTCCGACACCGTCCAGACACGACGGCATGGCCGCGTTCCACGCCCCTTCGGACTGCGGGTCCGTGTGGCTGGTGCGCAACCACGAGCTCAGCCCGGGCGACGTACCTCCGGTCGTCGGTGCACCCACTTACGACGACGGAGCGGCCGGCGGCACGACCAACCTGTTGTTCGACACCCGGCGCCCGCGACTGCTGAAACACTTCGCGACCATAGCTGGGACCACGCGCAACTGCGCGGGCGGGCCGACGCCGTGGGGCACCTGGCTGACCTGCGAGGAGACCTTCGATGCCGGCCCCGATCGGCCGCACGGCTACGTCTTCGAGGTCCCCGCCGACCGGCCCGCCACCGCCGCGAAGCCACTTGTCGAGATGGGACGCTTCGTCCACGAGGCGGTCGCGGTCGACCCGGCGTCGGGCTTCGTGTACGAGACCGAGGACCGCACCACGGCCGGCTTCTACCGGTTCCGGCCGAAGAGGCCCGGGAGCCTGGCCGACGGGGGACGTCTCCAGATGCTCAAGGTGAGGCATCGCCCGAACTACGACACGCGAACCGGGCAGCGCGTCGACGAGCCCCTCCCGGTGGTCTGGGTCGACATCGACGAGCCCGATCCGGCAGCGGCCGCCGAACCCCTGACGGTCTACCATCAGGGCGCCGCTCGGGGGGGCGCGACCTTCGGCCGGCTCGAGGGCGCCTGGTACGGCAACGGCTCCATCCACATCGTCTCGACCTCCGGCGGTGACGTGGGTAGGGGCCAGGTCTGGGAGTACCGACCCCACGACGCGCGCGGTGGCTACCTCAGACTCACCTTCGAGTCGACGGGCGTCGAGCTCCTCAACAGCCCGGACAACATCACGGTCTCTCCCAAGGGCAGCCTCGTGCTCTGCGAAGACGGTGACGGTGCCAACACACTCCGCGGCGTCACCAGGCAGGGCCAGATCTTCGACGTCGCACAGAACGTCAGGAACGCGAGCGAGATCGCCGGCGCGACGTTCAGCCCCGACGGCTCCACGCTGTTCCTCAACATCCAGGACCCCGGCCTCACGGTCGCGATCACTGGCCCGTGGGGGCGCGGAGCGCTCTGACCTCGTCGCTGCGCTCCCGGCCGCACGCGTGAGGTCGCCCGCGCATGCGCACTACGATGTTGCGCGTGACTGATGCGAGCGCTCTTCTGATAACGGTGACCGGACGTGACCGTCCGGGGATCACCGCCGCCCTGTGCGCTGCGCTCGAGGAGCACAGCGCGCGCATCCTCGACATGGAGCAGGTAGTCATCCACGACCGCCTGATCCTGGGGATCCTCGTGTCGCTGACGGGTGACGAGGATCTCCTCCGCGACGCGGTGTCACAGATCGGCGCCGACACCGGCATGCAGATCGAGATCGAACGTATGGCGTCCCGTCGCGCCGGCAGCCCGGCCGACCGCCACTCCGTCGTGATGCTCGGCCAGCCACTGCGACCATCCGCGGTGGCTGCGCTGACGGGGGTGATCGCCGAGCAGGGCGCGAACATTGACCGCATCGAACGCCTCTCGCGCTACCCCATCACCAGCTTCGAGCTGACGATCTCGGGGGCCGACGGGACGCGGCTGCGCGAGGGCCTTGCCACCGAGGCCGCCCGTCAGCGGGTCGACGTGGCGGTGCAACCCTCCAACCTGTACCGACGCGCCAAACGGCTGATCGTGATCGACGTCGACTCGACGCTGGTGCAGGATGAGGCGATCGAGCTGCTCGCCGAAGACCTCGGCTGCGTCGACAAGGTGCGCGAGATCACCGCACGGGCCATGGACGGTGAGCTGGACTTCGCCGAGGCGTTGCGCGAGCGCGTGCAGCTGCTCGCCGGATGCCCCGAGGAGGTGCTCGAACGGGTGCGTGGCCGGCTACGGCTCACGCCGGGCGCCCCCCTGCTCGCGCGGACCCTGCGGCGCCTGGGGTTCGTCACCGCGATCGTCAGCGGCGGGTTTCGTCAGATCGTCGACCCGATCCGCGAGGAGCTCGGCCTCGATCACGCGGTCGCCAACGAGCTCGAGATCATCGACGGCCGGCTGACCGGTCGGGTGGTCGGCGGCATCCTCGACCGCACCGGCAAGGCGGACGCGCTGCGCGCGCTCGCGCGCGAGACGGGAGTGCCCATCAGTCAGACGGTGGCGGTGGGCGACGGCGCCAACGACCTGGACATGCTGAGCACGGCGGGCCTGGGCATCGCCTTCAATGCCAAGCCTGTGCTACGTGCCGCTGCGGACACGACCGTCAACGTGCCGTATCTTGATGCGATCCTCTTCCTGCTGGGCATCACCCGGGAGGAGATCGACGCCGCCGAGCTTGACGCCTCCAGCGCCCGGCCCGACGACCAGAGCTGACAGGGAGCCGCGCGGCATGACCTCACATAGCCCATCGTCGCGGGGTCACGGGTGATGGCGCTGTTCACCAGGACCCGCACGAACCCGATCTTCTACCACAACCGCCTCGAGCTGATGCTCCGCGACGAACCCGAGCGCCTCGAGCGCATGCGCACGGAACCGGCCAACGCCGACCTGCTCACCTGGAACGTGTTCGCATCGCTGGACACGCACGACGACCAGGACTGGTTGGCGTACCGCCTGCAGGACATCGGTGGCCCGAACCTGCGGGCCCCGGTCCGCATGTCGTTGTTCTCCGGCCGTGTGCGCGCCCCGTACCTGCGGCCGAGCACGGCGTACGTGCGTGAGATCCACCGGCGTGCCGGGGTGGCACATGGCGACCACGACGGCGTCGCCATGTTCGAGGAGCCCATCGAGATCCCCGTGCGCATCGAGACGCCGGGCGTGCTGCTGCTGGTCGACACCGGACGTCAGCGTCTGCGGTTGGGCGCCGGCGGGCGCGACCGCATCGCCGAGGTGGTGGACAGCGGCCTGGAGCACGCCCGCCGGCTGTCGTCGCGCCTATCCATCGGGATCGTCCTCGACGGCGACAGCGACGTGCTGCGCTCTGAGGTCCCGACGCTGGCGACGTCAGAACGCCTCGTCGAGCGACTGCCCTGGCGAGGTGCACTCCCCCACGTCGAGTTACACGGCGCGGGCTGGTCGACCGCGCTGGCGTTGTGGGAGGACGAGGCACGCCACCTCGACCTCGGTGGTCAGCCGGCCCGTGCCTTCCAGTCCTACGCGGAGCGCGCCACCGGCTGACCGGTAAACCGCTACGGTCCGGCGACGCATGGTGCGGCCCCGCGCCGGCCGGACCGGGCCGCGGGCTGGCTCGTCCTCCGGGTCGTGATGTCACGCCGCGCTGCGGAGCGCATCGGCGCGCAGACGGCGGCCATCACCGGACAGCACGGTGCCCGCAGCACCCGCCACGACCAGCGCGCCGCCGACGAGGTGCCGCAGCGACAGCGGCTCGGCCAGCAGCCACCATGCGAGACCGCCGGCGACGAACGGCTGCGCCAGCCGCATGATCGGCGGGATGTTCGCAGGCACGTAGCGCAGCGGCCAGGTCATTACGAAGTGGCCGACCGCGCCGGGGCCGACGGCCACGCCTCCCGCCAGCAGCAGGTCGACGCCGCGGACGTCCAGCACCGGCGCATCGGTGACCAGGACGAAGGTCGACACGACGCATGCGGCGACGCTCATCGTGCCCAGCAGGAAGGCCGCGACCGGCAGGTGGTCGCGCCCCCACTTCGACAACAGGAAGAACGCAGCGAAGAAGACCACGTTGGCCAGCGCCATCGTCATGCCGGCGGCGCTGCCCGCCGGCGACGCCGCTGCGGCGAGGGCGAGCAGTACCGCACCAGCGATCGCCACGGCCGCCCACGTCCAGAAGCGCGGACCCGGTCGCTCACCGAACATCCAGCGGGCGCCGACCGCCGTCACGATGGGCGCGAGCGCGTTCATCAGCGAGACATCGACGACCGTCGTCATGCGGATGGCGGTGAAGAACAGCAGCTGGTGCATGCCGAACGCCACGCCCGCCCAAACCGCGACCCGCCAGGCACGCAGCAGCGGCCACGGCGCACCGAGGGCACGTTGCACGACCGCCACGGCGCCCAGCGTGCCCACGCCCATCCACAGTCGCCAGAAGCTGAAGACGGGGCCTGACACCGCCGACGCCTGCAGCATCACGGGCCCTGTCGAGTACAGGACGACCCCGACGGACACGAGGACCAGGGGGTAGCGGCGCGCGGCAGCACGCCCGTGAGACACCACATCGGTCGTCACGCGCGTCATGCCGCCCACGGCGACAGGCGCTCCGACCGTCGAGGTCGGAGCGGGGCGACTAGGTCAACGCCACCACCACGGCGTTCTAGCTGGTCAGGGGCCGGATTCCACGTCCGGCCCCTTCTCTCGTGATGCCTCACGATGCCGGGTGTTCCCGCGCTCGTGCGGAACATGTGCGGAACACGCCTGCCTCTGGTGGGTCCGTACGCGAGGGCGCACGTTTGACGACGACACAAGCGGTCCGGCGGTGCTGTGAACACCCCGGGCCCCGGCCGAGACCCCGGGAGGTCCCGACACATGCAGCATCGCAGAGGCGCGGTCGCGCGCCATCGTCCGACATCAGCTCGTGGACCGCTGCCGGCGGCCCGATCACACAGGAGCGTACCGCGCGCGTTGCTCGGCGAGGACTTCGTCAAGATCCTTCACCACGGCCGCGGCGGCGCCCAGACCGCCGCAAGTCCTGCTCTGCGACATGCGGCCGAGCTGACCGACGACGACAGGCTCAGCTTGATGGGACAGAACACGGGGAGCGGGTTGAACGCTATGTCGCAGGGGTCTAGCGAGTGCGGTTGCCGCCAGGGGGCTTCCCGCCCCGTTTGATGATCTTGATCGCCGACGGACGGGGGCGCGGCGGCGGTGGCTTCGGTTGCTGACCCTTGCCCTTGCCCATCCCACACTCCACTGATCGTTATCTGGTCCGCCGAGCCTACCAACACACCGGCGGCGAGCAGCGCAGCCGACAGCAGCAACGCGTGGCGGGCGAGAGCCAACCTGCGGGCCTTCTTCAACATCTGTGTCAGGTCGTAGGTAGCAGCTCTGATCTCTGTGTCGAGCAACTCAAGCATCGCCGCCTGCTTGTCCGTTGCGGCCAGCCATAGCTCTCGTGCCTCGTCGAGGTCCATGAGGTTGGTCGCTGGAGATCAACGTCAACCACGATCGAACCCGGCTCCCTCTTCATCCGTCCAAGTGCAGTCAAGGCGGCTTGCACATGGGGCACTCGTCTGGAGAGATCGCCCATGCGCTTCTGTCGTCGGGCGGGGCATCGGACAGTGAAACTTCCGGTCCCTCGCGCTCCGTTGACTTCGTTCGAGGGCTGTGACGGCGAACGAACGCGGCCAAGACCGCGACGACGGTCGGAAGATCCCCTTCTGAGTCATTGGCGATCCGCTCCAGCGCGTGGATCCCGCCGAGCCGCACATCGAGGTTCTCGTTGCCAAGTTGGCGACTGCACGGGTGAAGCGGTCGACCAGCTGAGCGTCCCGT
>DATHVN010000156.1 GCA_035461305.1 Euzebyales bacterium
CGCGACCGTCGCGGGCCCCGCGGGGGTCGACCAGGCGGCGACCAGGCCGAGCACCGCGGCGATGCTGGCGCCGCCGACGATGCGCCGGGCGGCCTGCGCCGGGCGCGCCCGCCGCCGCTCAGTCGTCATCTTCGTACCCCTCGTACTCCTCGTGCGCCTCGTGGTGGTCGTCCTCGCGGCCTTCACGGTCGTGGTCGGGTCCGACGGACGCGGTGGCCGGTGCGTCCGATGCGTTCGCAGTCGTCGTGGCCGGCGCGGGCTCGACGACCACGGTCTGCGGCTCGGATGTCGCGGACCCCGGAGTGAGCGTGCCGACGGCACCCTGGTCGGTCGCCGAGTTCAGGAGTCCGAGGTTGGCCGCGGCTGCGGACGCGCCGGTGACGATGACGAGCGTGATCGCACCAGCGGTGGCCAGGACGGTGCGTCGGTTCATGGCGTTTCCTCCATCTCAGTCATGACCCGACGGTAGGCGCGGTGCCGTCAGGGACGCTGCAGGCCGCTGTAAGGGTTGTGTGAAGATCGGGCCGGTCGGCGCGCGACGTGCGAGGCTGGCGCACGATGGACGTGCTCGTGATCGAAGACGATCCGACGATCGCCGAGCCGCTCGCTTCGGGACTGCGCCGGCGGGGGTACGGCGCGGTCGTCGTGGGCACCGGCGCTGCGGCGCTGGCGGCGGACGGCTACGACGTGGTGCTGCTCGACCTCGGGCTGCCGGACATGGATGGGTACGACGTGTGTCGACAGCTCCGGTCCGTGTCGGACGTGCCGATCATCGTCGTCACCGCCCGCGGTGACGAGACCGATCGGGTGATCGGCCTCGAGCTCGGCGCCGACGACTACATCGTCAAGCCGTTCGGGTTCCGCGAGCTGGTCGCGCGCATCCGTGCGGTGACCCGTCGCGTCCAGCCGCGCGCCGACGAGGGCAAGCGGCGCATCGCGGGTCCACTGCATCTGGATCCCCGGACGCGCCGCGTCCACCTCGACGGTCGTGAGATCGAGTTGACGCCCAAGGAGTTCGACGTCCTCGCCATGTTGATGGACGAGCCAGGCGTCGTCGTCAGCCGCAGGCGGCTGGCGGAGCAGGTGTGGGAGTCGGCGTGGTACAGCCACAGCAGGACCCTGGACGTCCACGTCGGCGCGCTGCGCCGCAAGCTCGGGGACCCCGCGTGGATCGAGACCGTCCGGGGCATCGGGTTCCGGTTGGGACGCCCGACGTGACCACACGGTTGCTCTGGAGCTACCTGACGCTGGCCGTGTTCGTCCTCGCGATCCTCGAGATCCCCCTCGGGTTCACGTTCGCGCGGAACGAGCAGGCCCAGCTGTCCTCGGCCATCGAGCGCGACGCCACGGTGATCGCCGGCGTCGCAGAGGACACGCTGGAACGCGGCGTCGCGACCGATCTCACCAGTGTGGTCGACCGGTACGGCGAGCGGACCGGTGGGCGGGTGGTCATCGTCGATGCGCAGGGTGTGTCGGTCGCCGACTCCGATCCGCCCGCGCCCGGGCGCCGGGACTTCTCGAGCCGCACCGAGATCCGCGCGGCCCTGGCCGGGCGCGTCGCCACGGGTACGAGGTTCTCGGACACACTCGGCCTGCGGTTGCTGTACGTCGCGGTTCCGGTCGCGTCAGGTGGTGTCGTGCACGGCGCCGTACGCATCACCTACCCGACGACGGAGCTGGATCGCCGGGTGACCCGCAACTGGCTGCTCCTCGGTGGGGTCGCCGTCGTCGTCCTCGCAGCCGCGACGCTGGCCAGCTTCCTGATCGCCCGATCGGTCAGCCGTCCGCTGCGGCGGCTGCAGCGCAGTGCGGCCGACCTCGCCGACGGTCGGCTGTCCACCCGGGCCGACACCACGGCGGGACCACCCGAGGTCCGCGCCGTGGCCAGGACGTTCAACACGATGGCGGAGCGTCTGGAGACCCTGCTGGCCTCGCAGCGTGCCTTCGTCGCCGACGCCTCCCACCAGCTCCGGACGCCGCTGACCGCCCTGCGGCTGCGCCTGGATAACCTCGAGGCCGACGTATCGGGTGACGCCGCCGCCGGGCTCGCCGCCGCGATCGACGAGGCCGACCGTCTGGGACGTCTGGTGGAGGGGTTGCTGATCCTGGCCCGCACGGACGGCGCGCCGATCGAGGCCGAGGCGGTCGACGTGGACGCAGCGCTCCGCGACAGATCGGTGGTGTGGCTGCCGGTTGCGGCGGACCGGGACGTCTGGCTGCGCCTCGAGGCCGCGCCGACCCCCGCCGTGCTCGCGTTGCCCGGGTCGGTCGAGCAGGTGCTCGACAACCTGATCGCGAACGCGGTCGAGGTCGCACCTGCCGGTTCGACGATCGTCCTGAGGTCGCAGCGCGCGGGTGACTCCGTGGAGATCCATGTGATCGACGAGGGACCGGGCATGGCACCCGAGCAGCGCGAGCATGCCTTCGACCGGTTCTGGCGCGCGACAGCGTCCGGACACGACGGGTTCGGGCTGGGCCTTGCCATCGTGGAGCGCCTGGTCACCGCCAGCGGGGGTCGCGTCGAGCTCCGTACCGCGCCTACAGGCGGGCTGGACGCTGTCGTCCTGCTGCCGGCGGCGCAGCCGGTCCGGGTCGACGTGTGATGCCCGACCCACCGGGAACGGTCGATCGGGGGAGTACGGGCGGAGCAGAGCCCCGGGCGGTGATCCTGACGGATCGATCCTCCGGGGCTCTGCCGGTTCCTTCCCAGGTCGTCGGATCCGCATGGCCGTCCGCGTTGTCCATGGTCCGCGGTGAGTGCCCTGGGCGACTCTCGTACGACGTCGCGTCGGGGGTGATCGGTCCCCGATCGATCCGACCGCGGCAGTCTCCCCGAGACGGCCCATACTGCCAAGAGTCGACCGGCCCTTCGTGCGCGGACGTTCGGCCCGCCGCGTGCGGAGGGGCCACGCCGGCACATCGACGCGGGCGCGACATAGGTCATGTCCGTGCCGAACGACCCGCACGCTGGGGGACCTCTGCTGCTGGGCCTGGTCCGCTCGGTACCGCACACTTCGCGACAGCGCCATGACGGAGGACCGTCGCAGGAGGGCACGGTGCGCAGACAACTTCTGGTCGTCATCGCGGTGGTCGTGCTCGCGCTGGCGGCGTGCGGGGGCGAGGCGGCAGAGACGGCAACGCCCGCGGAGACCGAGGCGGGCGGATCCGAGGCCGCAGCGGGGTCCGAGGCACCTGCGGTGGAGCTCTCCACACTGGAGGAGGGCACGTTGACGGTCGGGTCGGACATCCCGTTCCCACCGTTCGAGTTCGAGGAGGGCGGCGAGCTGACCGGCTTCGACGTCGACCTCATCGAAGAGATCGGCAGCCGCCTGGGCGTCGAGGTCAAATGGGTCGACACGTCCTTCGACACGATCTTCACGCAGCTCGCGGCGGGCCAGTTCGACATGGTCGCGTCGGCGACGACGATCACCGAGGAGCGTGCCGCGACCGTCAGCTTCACCGAGCCCTACTACCGGGCGCAGCAGGCGCTCACGGTCAACGGAGAGCAGTCGCCGGACATCGCCACGGTCGACGACCTCGGGCAGGGCGACTCCGTGGCGGTGCAGACGGGCACGACGGGTGAGAGCTGGGCCAACGAGAACCTCGGTCCGCAAGGTGTCCAGGTGCGGGGGTTCCCCGAGGCGGGCGACACCTTCACCGCCGTCGAGGCCGGGCAGGTCACCGGCGTGATCTTCGACGAGCCGGCTGCGGTCGACGCGGCCGCGGGCCGGGAGGCGCTGGCCGTCGTCGACACCATCGACACCGGCGAGGAGTTCGGGTTCCCGGTCAATCCGGGGAACGAGCCACTCCTCGACGCGGCGAACCAGACGCTGTCGGAGATGTTCGCGGACGGGACGTACCAGCAGATCTACGAGCAGTACTTCCCGGAGGCTCCCGCCGGCAGCGTCGTCGGCGGCGAGGAGACCGAGGCCGCGGCAACGGAAGGGTAGGCGCCGAGTGGCGCGGCACGCGTGCGGTGCTCCCCACAGGGCGCTGCCGGCGAGGAGGGACGTATGACCGGGACCGCTGAGACCCTCGATCCACTCGCGACCGAGCAGCAGCGACCTGAGCGGACGCTGAGTGACTGGCTCGAGGACCAGACGAGGGTGTCGCTCACGGCCGGCCTGCTCGGCGCCGCCGCACTCTGCCTCGTGGTCATCGGCACACCGATCGTGATCACCGCGTTCGGCTGGGTGCCGTCCGCCCAGCTCGCCGAGGCGATCACCAGCACGGCGCAGGGCGTGCTGTTGTGGATATCGCTCGGCCTGGGCCTCATCGGGGCCGGGCTGGGCTGGGGCACCTATGGGCGCATGCCCAACAAAGCCGCGCGCGAGACAGCGGTCGGTGGTGCGGTGCTCGGAGCGCAGGCCGTCGTGCTCGACGTGGTGTTCCTGTGGGTGCGCACCGGCGAGGTCGACTTGCTCGTCCGGCAGTACTTCGAGCTCGGCCTGCTCGTCGACGAGGGGCCGCGGTTCGTCCGAGCCGCGTTGAACACCCTCGTCCTGTCCCTCGCAGGCGAGACGATCGGCATCGTGCTCGGGCTGATCCTGGCCGTATTCGTGCTGTCCCGCCGTCCGCTGGTACGTGCCCCCGCGCGGCTGTACATCAACTTCTTCCGCGGGACGCCGCTGATCTGGCAACTCAGCTTCGGCTGGCTGGGCATCGTGCTGGCGCTCGGCCTGGGCGTGGGTGCGTACCTGGCAGCCATGGTCATCCTCGGGCTCAACGCCGGCGCATACAGCGCGGAGATCTTCCGGGCGGGCATCGAGTCGATCGACCGTGGCCAGTTCGAGGCCGCCCGCTCGTTGGGGATGAGCTACGGCAGGGCGCTGCGTCACGTCATCCTGCCCCAAGGTGTGCGCCGGGTGATCCCGCCGTTGACCAACGAGTTCGTGATCCTCATCAAGGACACGTCCCTGGTGTTCATCCTCGGGCTCACGTTCTCGCAGAAGGAGTTGCTGAGCACCGCGCGTGACCTGTACGCGGCATCGTTCAACGCGACGCCCTGGCTCGCCGCCGCTGCGGGCTATCTGGTGATCACGCTGCCGATGATCCGTGTGGTCCGCATGCTCGAAGAACGGCTGAACAGCGGCCTGACCGGCCTGGTGGGCGCGCAGTGAACGGGCAGGACCGGCTCCTGCGCGTCGAGCAGGTGCACAAGTGGTTCGGCGACCTCCACGTCCTGCGGGGCATCACGGTCGACGTCAGGCCCGGGGAGGTGATCGTCCTCATCGGGCCGTCGGGGTCGGGCAAGTCCACGCTGCTGCGGACGATGAACATGCTCGAGGAGCCCACGCTGGGCAAGGTCTGGTTCGACGGCCAGGATCTCACCGACGTCCGGTCGGACCTGAACAGGGTGCGCACCCGCATGGGCATGGTCTTCCAGCACTTCAACCTCTTCCCTCACATGACCGCCCTGGCCAACGTCACATTGGCACTCGATATCGTGCTGGGACTCGACGACGACGCGGCGCGGGAGCGGGCGCTCGTGCAGCTGGATGCGGTCGGCCTGGGCGACAAGGCCGAGTCGTATCCGTCGCAGCTGTCCGGCGGTCAGCAGCAGCGTGTGGCGATCGCCCGGGCGCTGGCGATGGAGCCGAAGCTCATGCTCTTCGACGAGGTCACGTCGGCGCTCGACCCCGAGCTGATCAAAGGGGTCCTCGACGTCATGGCAGGGCTGGCCTCCGAGGGGATGACCATGGTGGTCGTCACCCACGAGATGGGGTTCGCGCGGGGGGTGGGCAGCCGCATGCTCTTCATGGACCAGGGGGTCGTGCTCGAGGAGGGCGAACCAACGCGGATGTTCGCCGATCCGCAGCATCCGAGGACCAAGGAGTTCTTCTCACAGATCCTCTGACGGCCCCGGCGCGAGGTCTCCGACGAGGCCGCGGGGCAGCCGGGATGTCCCGGGCGATCCCAGGCCCATCGGGAACCGTGACCGTGCCGTTCGCCCTGATCCCGAGCCGGATGATGTCGCACAGTGTGAAACGGACGACCGGGGCAGGTGACGCAGATGGCAGCGAAGCGCAGGCACGCGTCCAGAGCCGGCCATGCCGCGCCGTCAGATCGGTCCGACCGCAGCGTCCCGACGTACCGTGAGCTGGCCAGGAAGGGGCACGCGACGGACGCATCGTCCCGCGAGTTCGGATGCCGACCGCGCGGACCGGGCAACATGCAGCCCAGGGGTTCGGACGCCGGCAGAGCGCGACAACATGCGCGCATCTCCACACGTCGTCACGGCTGACCGCCGGTGGGTGACCGTGGCGGCGGTCGCGGCGGACGGGGGAACCGTCGCTGGGTCGACCAGGAGGCGATGATGGCTGGAGCGACGACCTCGCGGGTGGCACGGACGATCGTCAGGAGCTCGCTGAACGGGCTCGCCCTGGCGAGCGTCAAGCTCATCGGCCATCAGCGCACCATCCGGGGCGTTGATCACGCCGCGAAGTGGATGCGATACATGCACGGGCAGCTGGAGGGTCTGGACTACCGACTGCGCGGACGCGAGCCGGACACCGAGGCCGGCGACCCGGTGGTCGCCGCCCGGGTTCGCAGCCAGCTCGGTCCCACGCTCCACCGCCTGGATCTGCCGCACCTCAACGTGACGGTCGAAGACGGGATTGCGGTACTCCGCGGCGACGTCGCGCGCGGTGCCCAGGCCGACGAGATCATCGCGACGGCTCGGCAGGTGCCGGGGGTCCGCGACGTCCACGCCCGTCTGCACATCGGGCTGACGCGCGGGGACACCCGCCCGTCGGCCGGGCACGACCATCGTGAGCCCTCGACGCAGCGACGGCGGCTCGCAGTGGCCGCCGAGGCCGCTGGCGTCGCGCCGGCCCAGGCGGCCGCGGCGCTGCGTGTGTTCCTGCTGCGCCTTCCCGCCGGCGAGCGCGGCCACGTCGTCGGTCATCTCACGACCGACGTCCGCTTGATGGTCGACCAGGTGGTGGTGCGCACCGATGTCATGCACATCCGTGACGTCGACGGGCTGGTCGCGGTCGTCGCCGATGTGGCGGGACTGGCGGACGACCAGGCGCGGCGCGTGCTGGAGGGCGTCCTGCGCGCCCTGGCCGAGCTCGTGCCCGAGGAGGCGGCGGACATCTCGGCCGTCCTGCCCGCTGGGCTCAGGCAGCTGTGGTCCACCAGCACGACGGCCACGGCTGAGGACGAGGGACGGCACGGCTGACGTCGGCACGACCCTGGGGTCACCGGCACGACGTCCACCGATCCGGGAAGGAGGCACCCAAATGATCAGCACGTCGGAGGTGCGGATCGCCGCCCGTGGCGACATCGGCGACAAGGCCAAACGGCACGCGCGCGAGGAGGTCGCGAAGGTCACGCGCCGCCTGGACGATCCGATCCTGTTCGCGCGTGTCAAGCTCACGTTGACCGATGACCCCGCGAACCAGAGACCGGCGATCGCGCAGGCCATGCTCGACGTCAACGGGCAGCCGATCCGCGCAGTGGCGGACGGTCCGACCGTGGTCGAGGCGATCGACCTGATGACCGAACGGCTGCGGCACCAGCTCGAGCACCTCACCGACCGGCGGCTGGCGCGGCGGGCGCGGGGCCCGGCCTCGCTCGGTGCGCACGAGTGGCGGCACGGCGATACCCCGACGGCGCGCCCCTCGTACTTCCCCCGACCTTCGGAGGACCGCCAGGTGATCCGGCACAAGAGCTATGCGCTCGAGCCCCTCACCCCGGCCGAAGCGGCCGACCAGATGGCACTGCTCGACTACGACTTCCACCTGTACGTCGACGCCGACACGGGCCGTGAGGCCATCGTGGAGCGCGTCGAGGGAGACGACGTGCGCGTGCGCCTCGTTCCGGACGGGTCCAGCTCGTCCGACGCGCAGCCTCCTGTCCCGACGCTCGACGTCGACGATGCCGCGCGGCTGCTGAACCTGGCCGGGCAGGACTGGCTCTTCTTCGTCGACCGCAAGACCGGGCGCGGCACAGTCGTGTACCGCCGGTACGACGGGCACGACGGCGTCGTCACCGCGGCGTGACGCGCCGTTCGGGATCGGGACGGATCGACGCCCCCCGGATGGGGGCATCGTCCGTCTCCGACGTGCCGGTCGTGCTCACGTGTGCTCGGCGGCATCGGCGTCGGCCTTCGTGTGGTGGACCGTGCCGTGCTCGTGCTCGGGCGGGGCGTAGGCCGTCGCGATCCGCAGTGGCACGTCACCGACGTTGACGATGTTGTGGTGGGTGCCAGCGCGCACGAACACGAGGTGACCGACGTCGATCCGAGTCGTCTCGCCGTCGAGTATCGCGTCGGCTGCACCATCCACGACGAGGAGCACCTGGTCGGTGTTCGGGTGGGTCTCAGCGCCGATCTCGCCCCCTGCTGGGATTGTCATCACCACCACCTGCATGTGCTCGCCGGTGACCAGCACGCGGCGGAAGTCGTCGCTTGCTCGGGCCGACCCGATGAGGTCGACCTCGTTCGTCGTCATGTCGGACTCGGTGTCCATCTGCTCTCTCCTCGCCGTCGTGGCCCACCCCCATGGAACGGGCGCTCGTGCTGCACAGGATGCGGAGCGCAGAGACGGGCACGCCAGGTCGTTGGACCGCAGTGGCCGGGGCCGGTGTTCCCCGTCGAGCGCTGTGCCGCGCGACGCCTACGTCGCGATGTCGCGGCGTTCGAGCAAGGGGGTGCCGAGCACGATCGCCACGACACCCACAGCCACCATCGCCAGGGTGTAGCCGATGCTCATCCCGTTGAGGATCGGGTCGGTACCCATCGCGTGCTGGAACGGCGAGAGGAACCGCCACGGCTCGACCTCCTCGACCAGTGCGCCCAGCGCGAACAGCACGTACGACGCGACGGCGGCGACACCGGCGACCGTGATCGCCGGGCTGCGACGCCCTGTGATCGCGCCGACGGCGAGGGCGAGTAGCCCGAACTCCGCGCCGAGCAGCGTCATCGACGCCGCGGCAGCCGCCGCGTACCGGATGCCGAGCCCCAGGTCGACGAGCGGGCCGAACGCGATCATCGTCACGAACAGCACGAGCCCGAGGACGGTGACGCCGGTCAGC
>DATHVN010000157.1 GCA_035461305.1 Euzebyales bacterium
CCACCTCCAACACCAGCCGACCGCCGACACCGACGGCGGCCGGCGCGCCGATCCTGGACCGCACACTCGCGGGCACGCCGCCCCGGACCTCCACCACACCGATGTCCAGCTGTGGCAGCGGGACGTCGGCGCGGTACGTCACGACCATCGCCACCGGGACGAGGCCCACCACGCCAGCGCGCCGTTCCAGCACCCGGCTGCCGATGGCGACGGCTGGCTCCCGCCGGAACGCGCGCACCTGTACACCGCACCCGACACCGGCACACCAGGGGAACGTGGCGGCGACACGGCAGCGGACCCGTCGCGCGAGGACACGGTGACGAGGTCGGAGATAACACCCTGGTCCCGGCCCGCCGACGAGCCGGCCCCGCAGCATGAGCTCCCGCAGCCGACCGACACGTCGCGCTGGCGGGTGACCGGCGACCCCTGGGCGCCGCCCGACGAGCACCTCGCCGAGGAGTACCACAGCGAGCGGGCCACCAGCCGCCGCACGCCCAGCTGGCAGCACGACGGCGCGGACATCTGGTCGACGGACCGGTGGCGGCCCCGGGCCAAGGAGACGGCCGGTGACGAGTCCCTCGATGACGAGCGCCGGGACGCGGACCTCTTCGATGCCTCAGCGCGCCACGACACGGACGAACACCTGACGACGGACGAGCACCTCAGAGGTCCGGCACCGATGCCCGACGAGGTGGAACGCCCGGTATTGCAGACTGACGCCAGCAACGACGCCCGCTTCGCCAACTGGCGCCACGACGATCACATGGGCGAAGCAGCCGGTGCGGCGACCAACGGCTCGTACCGCAACGGCCGGCACGCCGACGACGCACCACCGGCTGTCACCGGGCAGGCTCGGGATCCGTGGGCCAATGCCTGGGAAGACCCCGCGGCACCGGACATCAGTGAGGTGTGGACACCCGTCTTCGACCGCAGTTGGCAGATCAACGGCAACGGGCACGCTGCTCCCGATGCGCAGTACCTCGAGCCGTCCCGTGGCGATGCCGGTGAGATCCCGAGCGATGCCCTCCGGCCCGGCGACACCCCCTGGTCCCCACCGGCCGACAACGCCGCGCCGTCCGACCTCGTGCCCGATCCGATCCAAGGTGAGCGGGCGAGGCGGTGGACCGACGACCACGGCCGGTCCGCGATCGACGCGCCTTACGGCGACGCGACGGTCGACGGGGTCGAGACCCAGGACGACGAGGACCACGTCCCCACGCGCGACGACGCTCGCGGCGTGGATGCGCCGCCGATCGAGCCGCATGACGACTTGGCGCATGACGTCACCGAGCGCATCGCGGACGCACAGCCGTCCACACCGCCCGTCGGGAACGAGCGCAGTGCTGCTGACGTGGCGGCCGCACCGCATGTGGAGCCGGCGATCAGCGACGCCCCGGATGCGGGCCGACGCCCCCATGTGGCCGCGGACCCCGCACCGATCTCCGAGGACGCAGACGACGGTGCCCCCGCTGTGCGGGTGACGGAGGTCTCCACCGCGCCCGCACCGCAGCCCGCGCCCGACCCCGCCGCCGCCCAAGCAGCGCGGCATGAGCGCGGGGCCCCCGTGACGCGCGCCCGACCCGAGCGGACGGCCGCGACCTCCACGCGTCGCACCGACGCCCCAGTGCCTCCACCGCTGGCGTCGCTGCGCAACACCCGGCGGTCGGACGAGTGGCGGGACCCGATGGAGGCGCTGCAGTCGCTCCAGGACCAACTCGACCGACTGGGTGGAACCGGACGGCGCAACCGGCGCCCACGTCGCGCTGGCTCCGGTGACACGGATCGACCCGAGCGCTGACCCGTGTGGCGGATCGCCTGGGCCAACGTGCGTGGGCACCTGCTGCGTACCATCGCGACCGCGGTGTCGGTCGTCTTCGGCGTCGCGTTCGTCACGGGCACCTTCGTCTTCACGGACACGGTCCGCGACGCGTTCGAGAGCCTGTTCGGCTCGACGATCGAGGGCGCCGATCTCATTGTCTCGGCCGCTGACGACGGTCGGTCGGGCGCAGCCGGCCTCGGTGGTGTGCCACCGGACGTGGCCGAGCGGGTCGCGGCCGTCGACGGCGTCGCCGCGGCGGAGGCCCGGTACCGCGGCCTCGCCAAGCTGGCGCGCGACGACGGGACACCGCTGGGCGGCTTCGGCTCGCTGCTGCAGGGCATCGACGCGCCGACGATGCCCGACGCGATCACCGTGCGCTCCGGTGCCCTGCCGACGGCCGACGACGAGGTCGCCATCGACGCGATCAGCGCGGAGGAGCTGGGGCGCTCGATCGGCGACGAGACCGGCCTGCTGCTCAACGGCCCGGAGCAGTCGTTCCGGGTCGTCGGCATCATCGAGCCGCCCGGCGCGGTGCAGGACCTCGCCGGCTCGACCACCGTCGTGTTCAGCGATGCCATGGCCGAGCGGCTGTACGGGTCTGACGGCGCGACCTACATCGCCGTCCGGGCAGCGGACGGGACGAGCACCTCCGAGCTGCGTGACACGCTCACGGCCGAGCTCGGCACGAGACTCGAGGTGCTGACGGTCGACGAGCTCGTGACCGACTCGGTCGCGCAGGTCGGTGAGTTCCTCGGCTTCCTGACGCGCGGCCTGCTGGTGTTCGCGGGAGCCGCGCTCCTGGTCGGCGCCATCATCATCTTCAACACCTTCGGCATCACCGTGACGCAGCGCACAAGGGAGCTGGCCCTGGTGCAGGCCATCGGCGCCGACAACAGGCAGGTGCTGCGCGCCGTCCTCGGCGAGGCGTTCATCGTCGGCGTGGTCGGATCAGGGGCGGGCGTCGCGATCGGCGTTGTCACGGCGGTCGGGCTCCGTGAACTGCTGCGCCTGGTCGAGCTGCCACTGCCGTCGACGCACCTGGTCTTCGAACCGCGGACGGCAGCGATCGGGTTCGCGGTCGGCGTGATCGTGACGGTCATCGCCGCCCTCGGACCGGCGGTGCGGGCCGCCCGCCGTCCTCCCGTCGACGCACTGCGCGCCGCGGGGACCGGCGCCCGCACCACCGTCTCGACGCCGCGTCTGATCGCGGGCTCCCTCGTCGGTGGCATCGCGGCGTCGACGCTGGTCGGGACCGGGCTGGACCGTGGTGGGATGATCGGACTGGCCGTGGGCGCAGCGGCGCTCACGCTGGCGATCGTGCTGCTCGCGCCGCTGGCCACCGGACCGCTGACGGCGATGATCGGCCTGCCGGTCCGCGCGATCCGCCGGCTGCCGGGCACGCTCGCCCGCGCCAACGCGGTCCGCAACCCGGGACGCACGGCCGCCACGGCGACGGCCCTGCTGGTCGGTCTGGGGCTCGTGACGTTCGTGCTCATCCTCGTGTCATCGTTCCGTTCGTCACTCGACCGCGTGATCGTGGAGCAGTTCCGTGCGGACTACCAGCTGCAGGCGGTCGACCAGATCGGGTTCCCGAGCGCCGTCACCAACGACGCGGCGGCGGTCGACGGCGTCGCCCTGGTGAGCGCCGCAAAGGTGATGCGCGGTGACGTCAACGGCGAGACGCGCACGATGTTCGCCATCGACCCGCAGACGCTCCCAGAGGTGTACGACGTCGAGGTGCTGGAGGGCGACCTCGCGGACCTCGCCGACGGCGGCGTCGCCGTGTCGAAGAAGCTCGGCGTGCCGCTGGGAGCGCAGATCGCGGTCCACATCGGGAGCTCGGCGCGGTCGACACCCAGGCAGGTCGTGGCGCTCACCGAGGACGTCCACCTGCCTGGCACGACCCGGATCGCCCAGGCGCTGGTCGACGTGTCGACCGCCGGTGAGGCGGTCGCCGAGCAGCAGGACCTGGTCGCATTCGTCGGGCTGGCCGAGGCTGCCGACCGGCCCGCGGTTCGCATGGGGCTGGAGGGGGTGGTCGCCGAGCAGCCGGATGTGCGCGTCGCCGACACCGCCGAGCTGCGGGCCCAGGTACGCGACCAGACCGATCGCCTCCTCGGCCTGGTGATCGGCCTCGTCCTGCTGTCGGTCATCATCGCCTTCGTGGGCGTCGTCAACGCGCTCGGGCTGTCGGTCGTCGAGCGTTCCGACGAGCTCGGGCTGCTGCAGGCGCTCGGCATGACGGGTCGGCAGGCGCGGTCGATGGTGCGCTGGGAGTCGGTGATCATCACCATGCTGGGCACCGCCGTCGGTCTCGGCCTCGGCACCATGTTCGGCTGGCTCGGGGTCCGTGTGCTGCGCGACGAGGGCCTCACCGCGTTCACGCTACCGACCACGCAGATCGGCATCGCAGTCGTCGTGATGCTCGGCGCCGGCGTCGTCGCCTCGGTCCTGCCCGCGCGACGGGCCAGCCACGTCGACGTGCTGCGCGCGGTGACCGTCGAGTAGGCTGCGACCACACCATCGAGCCGGTCGGCCGTGACGGTGCTCAGCGCCGATGCGTGTGGATTGCGCCCCCAGGGCCGCTCCCTATACTCGGCGCTAGTCCGCAGCGCCAGGCTCCACGACGCATGTCGTGGGCCGGCTCGCCAGGACATCAGCGCGGGGCCCGGGACCACGCCAGCGGCTCCGCCGGACGCATCTCTGGACGCACTGTCGTGCGCCGCGCACACCCATCACGGCGCGCCGCGCGACGTGGCCACCCGACGGACCGAGCGCCGGGTCCCGAGCGAGGAGAACCAGGCCCGATGACTGCCACGCCTGTGGTGAGTGTCCTGACCGCTCTCTGCGGTCTGGCACTCGCCGCGTACTTCTACACCGTCGTGAAGGCGGCCGACCCCGGCAACGACCGGATGGTCGAGCTGATGAAGGCGATCCAGGAGGGTGCGCGCGCCTTCCTACGACGCGAGTACCGCTGGATCGCGGTGTTCGTGGCCGTAATGATGCTCCTGATCTTCGTGTTCCTCGACTACGGCCGTCCGTGGGGCGCGCTCGCGTACCTGTTCGGCGCCGTGTTGTCCGGTCTGGCGGGCTTCATCGGCATGACCGTCGCGACGCTGGCCAACGCGCGGACCACGCAGGCCGCGCGGTCCGGTGCCCAGGCCGCCCTGCCGCTCGCCTTCCGCGGCGGCGCGGTCATGGGCTTCTCGGTCGCCGGCCTCGCGCTGCTGGGCCTGGGGCTGAGCTACATAGTCTTCGTACAGGTCCTCGAGGTCGATCAGCCGTTCCAGGTGCTCACCGCGTTCGGCCTGGGCGCCAGCTCGATCGCGCTGTTCGCGCGCATCGGCGGTGGCATCTACACCAAGGCCGCCGACATGGGCGCGGACCTGGTCGGCAAGGTCGAGGCCGGGATCCCCGAGGACGACCCCCGGAATCCCGCGACGATCGCCGACAACGTCGGCGACAACGTGGGCGACGTCGCCGGCATGGGCGCCGACCTGTTCGAGAGCTACGCCGGGTCGATCATCGCGCCGATCGCGCTCGCAGCGTTCGCGTTCGCCGACACCGGCGCGTTCCAGTCACGCGC
Organism: Euzebyales bacterium; assembly: GCA_035461305.1. Classification (NCBI taxonomy): domain Bacteria; kingdom Bacillati; phylum Actinomycetota; class Nitriliruptoria; order Euzebyales; species Euzebyales bacterium. Next base: position 5,406 of record DATHVN010000157.1, read on the forward strand.
CCTGCTGTTCCCGCTGGCCATCGGCGCGTTCGGCATGATCGCCTCGATCCTCGGCGCCTTCCTCGTCAAGGCGGCACCGGGCGCCACAGGGCGGCAGCTGGCCAGCGCGCTGCACCGTGGCTCGAACGTGGCGCTCGGGCTCACCGTCGTGCTGTCGTTCGTGTTCGGGTTCCTGTTCTTCAACGGCGTCGAGGGCGTCGACAACTGGTGGGGCTTCCCTGTCGCCGTCACCGCGGGCCTGCTGGTGGGCACGGCGATCGGCTTCGTCAGCGAGTACTACACGTCGGACCACTACGGTCCCGTCAAGAACATCGCCATGGCCAGCGAGACCGGCGCGGCGACGAACATCGTCGGAGGCATCGCCTCCGGCATGCAGTCCGTGGCTGGTGCCGTCGTCCTGATCGTGATCGCCGTCGGGGTGTCCTTCTTCGCCGGCGAGCAGGCCCTGCCCAACGTCGAGAACACGGGCATCTACGGCATCGCGCTCGCCGCGATCGGCATGCTCGCCACCACGGGCGTCGTCGTCTCGGTCGACGCGTACGGCCCGATCGCCGACAACGCCGGCGGCATCGCCGAGATGGCCGAGCTGCCACCCGAGGTCCGCGAGGTCACCGACGAGCTCGACTCGCTGGGCAACACCACCGCAGCTGTCGCGAAGGGGTTCGCGATCGGCTCGGCGGCCGTCACCGCGCTCGCGCTGTTCAAGGCGTTCGAGCAGGCGATCCTCAGCGCGGGCGGGACCATCTCACTCGACATCGGCACCGTCGACGTGTTCGCCGGGCTGTTCATCGGCGCGATGCTGCCGTTCCTGTTCGCCGCGCTGACCATGCAGGCCGTCGGCCGCGCCGCCAACAAGATGATCGAGGAGGTCCGCCGCCAGTTCGACGAGGTCCCAGGCCTGCGCGAGTCGCTGTCCGCCGGCCCCGAGGCGGTCATCGGCACCCGCACCGACGTCAAGCCCGACTACGAGCGCTGCGTGTCGATCTCGACCGAGGCCGCGCTCAAGGAGATGATCGTCCCCGGTGGGCTGGCGGTCGTCGTGCCGCTCGTCATCGGCTTCATCTCGACCGACGCGCTCGGTGGGTTCCTGGCCGGCGCGCTGGTCACCGGCTTCGCGCTGGCGATCTTCATGGCCAACGCGGGCGGCGCCTGGGACAACGCCAAGAAGTACATCGAGGCCGGCCACCACGGCGGCAAGGGCGGCGAGCCGCACAAGGCCGCGGTCGTTGGTGACACCGTCGGTGACCCGTTCAAGGATACGTCGGGCCCGGCGATGAACATCCTCATCAAGGTCATGACGATCGTCTCGCTGATCTTCGCAACCGCCTTCGTGTGACCCGGACGGCCCCACGTTGTGCGGTCGTCCAGGTACGACGGGATCCACCCACAGGGATGGTCCCGTCGTGTCGCATCGGCCAATGTGTGGCCAAGGATCCGTCGTGCAGGATGATCGCTGCCGGCACCCGACGGGGCCGGCAGCCAACGTCCGACAGGTGCGGAGGATCGATGGTCACCGAGCAGCTCAGCGACGCGTTCGACACCTTCTATCGCGAGCACGCGCCGGCGGTCTTCGACCTGGCGCTGCGCCACGGCGGTGACCACACCACCGCCGTGGCCTGCGTCGACGCGATCTTCGCCGAGCTGTCCGAGCACTGGGGGCAGATCAGCGACCCGCTGCGCTTCGCCCGCCGCGCCGCGGTCCTGTTCGTGTGCGGCTCACACCGTCGCGTCGGGCACGCGATGCGGTTGTGCCGACCGGGCCCGCGGTCGCGGACCAGTCACCGGCCCGAGGCCGCTCTCGCCGCGCTGACCGCAACGGCCTGACCGCCCGCCAGCAACCCGACGCGCGCTGAGGGTCTGTCTCCGGACCCTAGCAGCGCCCCCAGCCGTACACCCAGGACACGTCCGACCGTCCCAGCGGATCGGGCCGCATCTGGATCTCGACCTGCTGGTAGCCCTGGTCGAGCAACAGCATCTTGAGCTCCTCACCGGTCACGCTCGTCACGTGGACCGGGCCGACCTCGGGCTCGTCGACCAGGTCCAGGTCGCCGCGGCCCTCGCGGAAGGACACGAAGATCGGCCCGCGCCCGTGGACCCTCCGCAGCTCGCCGAACGCCGCGCGCATCTCGCGTCGCGGCAGGTGTTGCAGCGCCGCGGCTGCCCACACCCCCTCGAACACGCCGTCGGCGAACGGCAGGCGGCGAAAGTCCCAGCGCGCCAGCGGGCGCTTCGGGAACAGCATGTGGCCGATCTTCATCAGCTCCTCGCTGCGGTCGCCCGCGAACACGGCCAGGCCCTGGTCGCGCAGCACCCGCACGTCCAGCGCGGGGCCGCAGGCGACATCGATCACGCGGGCGTTGCGTCCCGCCAGCGTGCCGAAGGTCCGCACCGCATCGAGCGGCCGTCGCTCCTTCCACAGCTCGTGATAGCGCTCGGCCGCGCGGCCGTACGCCTCGATGGTCTCCTGTGTCCGTGGATCCACGCGTCCCGCCAGTCTGGAGAAGCAGCCTGTGGCGTCGATGATGCCAAGTCGGCGGGCGGCCCGCGACCGCTCACACGGTCCGGGCGGTCAGCCCGTGCCGACGACGAAGCGCAGCCGCATGAGGTCCCCGTCGGGCTCGTGGCTGAACTCGTCGGTCAGCCCCTCGATCAGGGTGAAGCTGAGTCCGGGGTCGAGCAGGTCCACGCCCGGGTGGTCGGTGTCGTTGACGGCATCCGTCGGGTGGTCCAGACCCAGCACGACCACCTCGAACCCGGCGGACGTCCTGCCGAAGCGCAACTCGATCGGTGCGGAGCTGTCACCGAAGTCGTTGCTGCCCGTCGCGTTGGCCAGCGCCTCGGCGACAGCGATCTTGACATCCTCGACCCGGTCCTGTGCGACGCCCGCCAGGCGGGCGGCCTGGGCCACCACGAGCCGTGCGAGACCGACGTAGGCCGGGTCCCGCGGGATGCGGAGCTCGATTGCAGGCATCGACGAGCGGCTGTCGGCTGCTACGACAGCGCCTCCTCGAGAGTGTCGTGGATCGGGAACACCTTGGTCAGTCCGGTGATGCGGAAGATCTTGAGGATGCGCTCCTGGTTGCAGACGAGCTCCAGCGAGCCGTTGTGGGACCGCACGCGCTTGAGCCCGCCCACCAGGACGCCCAGGCCCGTGGAGTCGAGGAACTCGACCTTCGTCATGTCGACGACGATGTTGTAGTGGCCGTCGCTGACGAGCTCGACCAGCTTCTCGCGTAGCTTCGGCGCCGTGTAGACGTCACATTCGCCCGCGACGTCGAGGACGGTCGTGTCGCCCTCGGTGCGGTGTTCCAGCGTCAACTCCACGTCGTACCCCTTGGTCTTCCGCATGTGCTCGACTCGATGGGCCGGCGGCGGATCGTATGGTCGGCACGGGGACCACCGCGCCTTCTGATCTGGTGGTCTATCCGCAGCGCGAGGCCAACAAACTTCGCGGGACCTTGTTCCGCGAACGGCTGGTGGACCGGCTCCGCCGGACAGTGACTCCCGGGGCCTGGTTCCGCGAACGGCTGGAGGACCGGCTCCGCCGGACAGTGACTTCGTGGGCCCGGTTCGCGCGACCAGAGGAGCGGCTCCGTCGCACACCGACGTCGATCCGTGCGCAGCGTTCGGTCCGCGGGCCGCGTGACGACGGTTTCAGGGGCTGTCTCCCGGACCGGTCGTGTGCCTGGTCGTATCGCTGCTCGACTCCCGACGGCCCATGGAGCCTACGGCACGGTGACCAGGGCAGCTGCGCCCGGCTCGCAAAGGCGCGGTGAGCGACGCACACCGGGCTTGTGTCGGCGCGAGCCGCAACGACGCGAGCCGGGATGCAGATGCGGCCGAATGCCGGCCGGCACCGGGGGACAGACCCTAGCCTGGCGACGTGGACAGCGACGCCCTGCTCCGGATGCTCGCCGAGGACGCTGCCGAGGCACACCCCGACGCCCTCGACCGGTCGCGACTGACCGCGGTCGAGGTGCTGCCCGCACGTCCACCGCGAACGACGGGCCTGCCCGACTGGCTCTCCCCGCTTATCGTCCAGCGCCTTGGCCTCGCGGGCATCACGTCGTTGTACGACCACCAGGCCGAGGCCGTCAGGCGGATCCGCGCCGGAAGCCACACCGTGGTCGCCACTGGCACCGCCAGCGGCAAGAGCCTGTGCTACCAACTCCCACTGCTGCAGGCCGTGCTCGACGACGACCGCACGACGGCGCTGTACCTGTCACCGACCAAGGCCCTCGCCAGAGACCAGGTTCGCGCGCTGCGCGACTTCCGCCTGCCGCAGGTGCGTGCCGCCGCGTACGACGGAGACCTGCCGCGCGCCGAGCGCGACGCCATCCGCAGGACGGCCAACGTTGTCCTGACCAACCCCGACATGCTGCACGTCGGCATCCTGCCCAACCACCGCCGGTGGGGCGACTTCCTCCACCGCCTGGCGCTGGTCATCGTGGACGAGTGCCACGTCGCGCGCGGCGTGTTCGGGTCGCACGTCGCTGCGATCCTGCGGCGGCTGCGCCGGATCTGCTCGCACTACAGCGCGGAGCCGACCTTCGCGCTCGCGAGCGCGACGATCGGGAACCCGGCCGAGCACGCCACCTCATTGGTCGGTGCGCCGGTCGAGGAGGTAGCGACGGACGGAGCCGGGCGTCCACGGATGGTCATCGGCCTGTGGGAGCCGCCGCTGATCGACGATCAGCTGCGCACCCGCCGGTCGACGCTCGCCGAAGCGTCCGACCTGCTGGCGGCGATCGCGACGACGGACCGGTCCACGCTCGCCTTCGCGCGGTCCCGCGCCGGCGTCGAGCTGCTCGCCATCCACGCCCGGCGCAACGCCCCGGACCTTGAGGTCCGGGCGTACCGGGCCGGACTGCTCGCCGACGAGCGACGGACCGTCGAGCGCGGCCTGATCGACGGCACCATCCGCGCGGTCGCTGCCACCGACGCGCTGGAGCTCGGCGTCGACATCGGCAGGCTCGACGCGGTGATCGTCGCGGGGTGGCCGGGCACCGCCGCGTCGTTCTGGCAGCAGGCCGGTCGGGCGGGCCGTCGCGGCAACGAAGCGCTGGTCGTGTTCATCGGCGACGACAACCCGCTGGACCACTACCTGCTCGCCCACCCTGTGCGCCTGCTCGGCCGCCCCCTGGAGCATGCGCGCAGCGACGTGTCGAACCCCCACATCCTGGCGCCGCACCTCGAGTGCGCGGCGTGGGAGCTGCCCCTGGACGCCGACGAGGAGTGGTTCCCGCCCGCGGATTCCACGCCCTTGATCGAGGCTGGGATCGCGGACGGACGGCTGCGGCGCCGCAACGACCGGGTCTACTGGGCGGGGCGGGGCTCGCCCGCGGCCAGCGTCCACATCCGCTCGACCATGGGCGCACCCGTCACGATCGTCGAGGGATCGACCGGCGTGGTCATCGGCGACGTCGACGCGGCGCGTGCCCCCGCGACCGTCCACCCGGGTGCCAGCTACCTGCACCAGGGGCGCAGCTGGCGGGTGACCGACCTGGACCTGGACACCGGCGTCGCCGCCGTCGAGCGCGACGACGGGACGACCTACACCCGACCGCGCAGCGATACCGATCTGCTGGTCCTCTCCGAGCTGCGGCGACGGCCCTGGGGGAGGTGCGTGCTGTCGTTCGGACGTGTGGAGGTCACCACGCAGGTGCTTGCCTACGAGCGCCGCCACGTCTTCTCGGGCGAGTCGCTCGGCGTGGTCGAGCTCGACCTACCGCGCCAACGCCTGCAGACGGCTGCGGTGTGGCTCACCACGCCACAGCCCGTCCTCGACGTCGCTGCCCTGAGCACGCAGCGGTGGCCGGGTGCGCTGCACGCCGCGGAGCACGCCGCGATCGGCCTGCTCCCGCTGTTCGCCATGTGTGACCGCTGGGACATCGGTGGCGTGTCGACGCCGTGGCACCCCGACACCGCGAACCCGACGATCTTCGTCTACGACGGCATCCCCGGCGGCGCGGGCATCACGGCGCGCGCGTTCGACATCGACGCGCTGTGGTGGGCGGCCACACGGGACGCGATCCGCGCCTGCCCGTGTGACGACGGCTGCCCCTCGTGCGTGCAGTCGCCCAAGTGCGGCAACGGCAACGAGCCACTCGACAAGGCCGGCGCGATCGCCCTGCTCGACGCCGCGCTGGCCGACCATGACGCTGCCTGACCATCCGCCGAGGGCGGTCAGACGAGATCGGGTGCGCAACCCGTACGCCCGACCGCACCCGCACCCGACAACACCGCCACCCCACCGCTGGCGCACGACCGCCCACCGCCGAGACACGCGCACCCGATGACGGCGGCGTGCTCATCCCGGAAGCCAGGTGCGGGGGTCGATGGGGCCGGCTGGGGTGCGGACCTCGAAGTGCAGGTGCGGGCCGGTCGAGGCGCCGGTCGACCCGACCAGGCCGATGACCTGTCCCGCGGCGACCTGCTGTCCGGCGCGGACGAGCAGCCGCGACTGGTGGGCGTAGCGGGTGGTGGTGCCGGCGGCGTGCCGGATGTCGACCGCGTTGCCGTAGCCGCCCATCACCCCGGCGGCGACCACCGTGCCGGCCGCGGCCGCCCGGATCGGCGTTCCCGCGGGCGCGCCGAGGTCGATGCCCGCGTGCAACCGCGAGGTTCCGGTGAGCGGATGGACCCGTGCGCCGAACCCGCTGGTCACCGGCGCGGCCACCGGCCACATCCGACCTCCGGGACCCATCGGACCGGACGGCGGCCCATCGGCGACGCCGCCGCCCATCAACGCCGCGGCCGCCTCCGCCTCGACCTCGGGGACCACCGCACTGAGCAGGGTCGAGTCAGGCGGGACGCCCACCGTCACGTGACGCCGTGCGGGGTCGTCACCGCAGCACGCGAGGACCGCACCGCCGTTGGCGCGCGCAAGCACGCCCGCGGCGTCCCGCCCGTCGCCGCCCGCGTCGCCCATCGCGGCCAGCGCCGCAGCGTCCGCGGCGGTCTGCGCCCGCCCACGGGTGACGAGCAGGTCGGCCACCACGGTCAGCGGCGCCAGGGTCAGCAGCAGGGCTAGTCCGCCACCGACCACGGCCAGCAGCGCCACCGACCCCCGCTCGCCGCCGGAGGTCATTCCCGCGGCACGGGGCCGGCGCCGAGCCTGCACCCGGGTGCGGCTACGGTCGCCGGCGTCCTCGAGCGTGCCCGGGTGCGTTCCGGGCGAGGCGGGTCGTCAGCCGTCATCGCCGAACAACCCCACCGGTGCCTCGCGCCGGAAGGCCGCGCGGGCGGGCAGCCACAGCTGCACGCCGACCGACGCGAACGCCCGGGTCGCGAGCTCGACGCGGGCCTCGACGAGACCGTCGTGGTCCTCGAACTCCAGCCGCACGTCGCGGTCGCCCGCCAGGTCCTCGACGACATCGCGCGCATGCTCGTCGCCGTCCACCGCCGCCGTCCGGCCTGCCTCCCGCGCAATGCCGTGGGCCACCAGCACGTCGGCCAGCAGCAGCCCTGTCTGGGCCAGCAGGCCCAGCAGCACACCCAGCAGCGGCACGATCATCGCGAACTCCAGCGCCTGGCTGCCCGTCTCGCCTCTCGCGAGCGCCTGGCCGCCCACCTCCCCGGTGGTGGGTGGGGCGGGGGCACGGCCGGCGCCGACCGCACCCCCGGGCATGGTCGTCAGAACCATCCCTCGATGACCTTGCTGAGCGTGCCGATCACGGCATCGACCAGCGCCCGCAGGGTCTCTCGGTTCTTCAGGATGGCCACCAGTCCGGAGCACGCCGCGGCGCTGACGCCGCCGAGCATCGCGTACTCCGCGGCCTGCGCGCCACGTTCGGCGTGGTCGCGCAACGGTGCGACGTGACGCTCAGCGGCCTCGACGACGCGGGCTCCCACGTCGGTCGCGGCGAGCCGCACGCCGACATCCAGGCGCCGGGTGATCGTGGCCAACTGCTCGGTCATGCTCGTTCCTTTCGTGTCGGGCCGACGCTCACGTCGCCAATGCCGTCCACACCAGGGGCGGGACGACCGCGATGACGAACGCGGGCAGCGTCAGCAGGGTGGTGGGGAAGACGAGGGCGAGCTGGACGCGCTCGGCCGCGGTCTCGGCGGCGGCACGCTGTCGGGCACGGATCGCGTCGCCGAGCAGTGTCAGGGGCGCGGCCGGCGCGACCCCCCAGCGCTCGGTGGCGGCCAGCACGGCGCCGAGCTCGTCGAGGCCAGCGCCGGCGAAGGCCCGTTCGATGTCCGTGCCGGCCCGCAGCCGACGTCCGATAGCCTGCAGATCGTCGTCGAGTGGCGGCGGTGTGACAGCGGCGAGGTGCTCCAGCGAGGCCTGCAGGCCGAGGTCCGCGGAGATGAGCATGCGCAGCAGCGCGACCAGCTCGAGCGCGCTGTAGGGCGGCGATCGGTCCTCGGTCCGCGGGCGGCCGGCGATCGCACCGACGGCGCCGGACACGACCAGGGCCGGCAGCGGGTGGACCAGCACCGTCACAGCGACCAGCACGGGCACGGCGACCGCGAGCGCCCTGGCCCGGTCGAACACACCCGACCTGGTCGCCAGCGGATCGGCCAGCCGCGCCGCCTCCGCCGCACGACGTACGAGACGGCGCGACCAGGTATGTGCGCCCGCGGCGAGTGTGACCGATGCCGCTGCGCACGCCCAGCCGATGGGCCCGGCGTAGAAGCCGAGCGCTGCGGGATCGACGAGCACCAGCAGCGCCCAGGCCCCCACCGGTAGCACGGTCAGCAGCCGTGCCGTTCCCACCGCCTGCGCCGAGCGTGCCCTGATGCGCTCGTCGTCTGCGAGCGCATCCTGGCGGGTCGCCAGCGCCACGTCCACCGCCGACACCGCTCCGTGTCCGCAGCGCTCGGCCAGCGCGAGCGCCCGCAGCAGTGGTCCCGGCCCCAGCGGCCCGGCATCGCGGGGAACGGCACACGCGAGCTCCGGCAACGAGCGTCCGAACCGCACCTGCTGCACCGTGTCGGCCAGGCCCGCGTCGGTGACCGTCGCCAGCGCCTGCGCCGGTGGGACGCCGACGCTCAGCGCTGCCCGGACCCGCAGCAGGTCGATCGTGGAGACGGCCGTCATGCCGCATCCCTGCGCCACAGGTCGTGCCAGCGCAGCCTGCCGTCGGCACCAGTACCGTCGACCTGGGCGATCTGGCGTAGGCCCCGCCGGCCGTCGGTCGCACGTCCCAGCACGACCACAAGGTCCAGGCTCACGGCGAGCTGCGCGCGGATCGCCGGCACGGGGAGCCCGGCGAGCAGAGCCATGCCCTCGAGCCGCACCAGCGCCTCGTCGGCCGCGCGCGCGTGCACCGTGGTCATGCACCCCTCGTGACCGGTCGCGAGGGCCGCGAGGACGTCCACGACCTCCGTGCCGCGCACCTCGCCGACCACGATCCGGTCAGGACGCATCCGCAGCGCCTGGCGGACCAGATCGCGGAACTCGACCGGTGTCCCGCCGTCGGGACCCGCCGGCCGGGTCTCCAGCCGGACGACGTGCGGGCAGCGTGGTCGCAGCTCCGGTGCGTCCTCGACAACCACGATCCGCTCGGACGAGTTGACCTCACCCAGCAGGAGGCCCAGCAGCGTGGTCTTGCCTGTGCCGGTGCGACCGCAACACACGATGGCACGGCGGTCGGTGACCGCGACCTGCAACAGCCGGCGCGCGGTCGCGGGAACGGCACCGGCCGCCTCGAGGTCCTCCCACGAGTGCTCTATGGTCGCGAACTTGCGCACTGTCACCAACGGCCCCTCGGCGGCCAGCGGTTCGCCCACGGCGTGCAGCCGGCTGCCGTCGGGCAGGCGCGTGTCGACCGTCGGGTGCGCGCGGTCGAAGCGCAGGCCCTGCGGACCGACGACGCGCAGGACCGCGGCACGCAGCGACTCGGCGTCGGGATAGGTGACGGACGTGCGCTCGAGCCGCCCGTCGCGCTCGACCCACACCTCGCCCGGCCCGTTGATCATCACATCGGTGACCGCCGCGTCACGGAGCAGCCGCTCCGCCGGTCCGAGGCCGGTGAACAGGTCGGTCATCTCGCGGACCACGGCCGCCAGCCCCCGGTCGTCGACGAGGATCTGCTCGGCACGGATCGCCCTGGCGATGGCGGCCCGCAGCGCCGGGCCGCGTTGCGTCCCGGCACCGGCCAGCACAGGGTCCTGTGCGACGCGCCGCCGGACGCGTTCGAGGTCGACCGCCGTCATGACCAACGCTCCAGGCGGCGCAGCCCCGTGCCGAGCTCGTCGAGCCAGCGGCCCGGCAGGCCCGAGGGAACCCGACCGTCGAGGCCGGCGCGGGCCACCCGCACCGACCACGGCAGCTGGACCAGCGGCGCCCGTTCCAACGCGCGCCGGGCGTCCGACGGCCCCAACGGCGACCGACCGTTGACGATCACCGGTAGGTCGTGCTCACGCGCGCGGCGCAGCCCGGCATCGGGACGGGTGACCAGCACTGTGGTCGACGACGTCACCCGGGTACCGTCGTCGACGACGACCACGTCGCCGGCCCACCCTGCGCCAGCTGCGTCGCCGCGGCCCGCCGACACCGACAGCCCGGCGGCGCCCGCCACCGCGACGTGCGTACCCACCGAGTGCGCCCGACCTGAGGAGCCGGTCAACTCCAGCAGCGCGCCGCCGCCGACCACGAGCACCGAGGCGCCACCCCACGCGAGGACACCGCCGACCGCGAGTGCGATCGTCGACGTGCCGACCCCGCCCGCCACGCCCGCGACGGACACCCGGGGCCCGCGCGGCCCGATACGACGGGTGAGATCCACGCGCGTCGCGACGACCGGGATGCGCTCCCGGCCCTCTGGCCAGCCGACGACGTCCTCGGCCCCCGCAGTCAGCTGCGCGGTGACGACACCGTCATCGGGTGGCCCTTCGGTGACCGCGATCCACGGCAGCCCGCCACACGGTGCGTCGGCCAATGCGAGGATCGGCCGCAGGGGCCCGGCGGGGTCGACGACCTGCCAGCCGAGGTCACGCTCGACCCACGCGGTGACCACCGCGTCCAGCGGCGCCGGCAGTGCCACCACCACCGGGAGGTCGTCTATCATCGCTGGCTCCTGCCGCTGTCGTTCCTGACGGAGCGGCACGGTACGGCCGATGGGCGGACGACGCCGGGTCAGTGGGTGCGGGCCTGTGGACAACCACGCCCGCACAGAGCAGGACGGACGCGACCCGTGGTGGATCGCGTCCGTCCGGTCAGTCAGACGGGCAGGCGCCCGGGTCTAGTAGTAGTCGCGGTGATAGCGGATGCCGCCCGCGTCGACCTCGACCCAGCTGCTGCGCGGCAGGTTCGACCAGCGCCGGCCGGCTGCGGTGTAGCTCATGGTCCACTCGACGGCGAGCGTCGAGCCATCCTCGGATTCGAGCATGCGCTCGACGTTGATGTCGAGGTCCTCGCGGGCCTGCATCCACGAGTTCAGGTAGGAGCGGATGAGCGTCCGGCCCTCGTGTGGTGGGTTGTTGGGCTCGAGGAAGATCGACTCGACCGCGTACAGCTCGGCGACGGCGGTGTCGTCATCCTTCTCCATCGCAGCGCTGAGCTGCTCCCACAGTTCTCGTGCTCGACCCATCGGTTCTCCTCACCACACCGCGTTCGAGAGGCCACGGTGGATCCCATGCTCGGCGCGACCCCGTGGGGACCACGACGGCACGTCCGCGGCAACGATATCCGCGGCACGGCACGCGACCAAAGCGCCGATGCGCTACAGGTACTGGCCGGTCCCGCCCGGCTGCCGGTCGTCGCGCTGCGCGTCGTGCTGCCCAGCCGGACCCATCGCACCGGCCTGCATGCCGGGCGGCAGGCCACGCCGCATCCGCTCGAGCTGCTGGCGGGCGCTCATCTGCTGGCTGGCGATCGCGGCCTGGATGCCCTGGAACAGTCCCTCGAGCCAGCCGATGAGCTGGGCCTGTGCGATCCGGATCTCCGACTCGGTCGGGGTGTCGGTGTCGAACGGCAGGGTGAGCGCATCGAGCTCCTCCTGCAGTCCGCCGGTCAGCACCGACCGCATCTGCCGGAGCGATGTCTCATGGATCTGGCGCAGGCGCTGACGTCCGGCCTCGTCGGGGTCGGCGCGTCGGACCTCCTCCTGCATCTCGCGCAGCATGAGGGCGATCCGCAGCAGCTTCCCCGGCTCGGTGATCGCGTCCTGCTGCTCGGGCTCCTCCTCGACCACCTCGACCTCGTGGCCGGTGTCGGCGGTCTGCGCGGTCGGCCCGGCGGATCCTTGGGACGGTGCCGCCGGCTGGGCTGGGCGCTGGGGTACCTCTGTCAACGGTGCATCCTTTGCGTCCGCGGGTCGCTCACGACGTGCGCGCTCAAGCGAACAGGGCGCTCGCGAGCCGCGGTCGTGCGCGGCGGGTGATCTCGTGTTGGTCGCCAAGTACCCGGAACAGGTCGAGGAGCAACGTCCGCGCCGCGTCCCGCGTCTCGGGATCGGCGACCGCAACGAGCAGGACGTCGGCGGCATCGTCATGCAGCCCTGCGGCCACGAGGGCCCTGCCGTACTCCAGCCGCGCCCCGGGCGAGGTGTCCGCCTCCGAGGCGAGCGCCGAGAGCGCCTGACCGTCGCCCCCGCCAGTCAGGCGCAGCTCGGCCAGCAGCCGCTGGGCCTCGTCGTGCTGGGACGCCCGTTCGAGCAGGCCACGTGCGTCGTCGGTCCGGCCCTCGTCGATCGCCAGCCGGGCGGACGCGATCAGCGCGCCGGTGTGGCCGGGATCGGCTTCCAGCGCCTCATCCAGCAGCTCGGCGGCCCGCTGGGGCTCGGCGGCCGCACGCGTGACCAGGCGGTCGGCGGCGGTCGGCACCAACGTGGCGAAGAACTGCTCGATGACGGGCTCCGGCTGCAGGCCGATGAACTCGTTGACGACCCGGCGATCGCGGAACGCCTTGACCGAGGGAATGCCCTGGACGCGGAACTGCTGGGCGAGCCGGGGGGCCTCGTCGACGTTCAGCTTGACGACACGGACGTCGCCGGCGAAGCGGTCGGCCATCTGCTCGAGCAGCGGCGACAGCTGGCGGCACGGTCCGCACCATGGCGCCCAGAAGTCGACGACGACGGGCTGGGTGACGCTCGCGTCGAGGACGTCGGACTCGAACGTGGTCTCGGTGACGGCTGGGACGATGGTGGTGCTCATGGGACTCGGATGACCTACCGGTGTAGGGTTCAGCGGTCGATGTGGGCCAGGCGCAGCTGGCCGCGTGCGACGAGCTTGCCGTCGTCGCGGGTGATGCGGACCTCCCAGACCTGCTGGGTGCGCCCCTGGTGGACGGGGAGCGCCTCGATGTCGAGTTCGCCCTGACGGAACGGCCGGCAGAACTCGGTGTAGTTCGAGACGCCGACGACCGACTGGGCCTGCTCTGCGGCCTTCATGTGGCACCCAGGCTGCCGACCGTCTCGACGACCGACGCGTGCCAGCCGCCGTGGAGGATCCCCGCCTCCTGGTGGTGGCGGGGGCCGACCTGGGCGCGCGCACGCGCCTTGGTCGGGCCGACCTCCAGCAGGGTGAGGCCCAGCCCGGCTGTCAGGCCACGGCCGTGCGGGGATCGGTCGAGCTCCGCCGGCAGCTGCGCGAGCAGCTCGGCGACCTCACTCATCGCGGCGGGCCTCAAGGAAGTGCTCGATCTCCGCCGCGAGATCGTCGCCGGTCGGCAGCTCCTCGTCGTCCTCGCCGGCGTCGACCATCTGCTCGAGTGCCGTGACCATCGAGGCCGCGTCGTCGTGCTCGGCGACGGCCTCGGCGACCTGCTCGAGGTGCAGCGTCACCGCCGCCCGCAGCTCGGTGGTGTCGATGTCGACGCTGAGGGCGCCGGCGATGCGCTCGGCCAGCGCCAGCGCGGCCGGTGGGTGCGGGTTGGTGGCGATGTAGTGCGGAACCTCCGCCCACAGGCCGACGGCCGGGATGTCGTGACCGGCCAACTCGGCCTGGAGCACCGTGCTGGCGTTGATCGGACCGGTGTAGCCGGTGACGTCGACCGCGTCGAACTCCAGCACCTGGTTCACGCGGTTGCGCGCACGGCTGACCGCGACCGGCCGGGTATGCGGCGTCGCGGCCGGGTAGGCGCCCAGCTGGACGACCTGCTCGACGCCGAGCTGGCGGCACACGTCGGCGACCTGCCGGGCGAACGCCTGCCAGCGCATGTCCGGCTCGGGGCCGAGCAGCAGCAGGACGTCGCGGTCGCCGTCGTCGAGCGTCGCGGCCAGCAGCTCGATCTCCGGCCAGTCGATGCGCCGCACGACCCCGGAGTCGACCACCGCTGTAGGGCGCCGGGCGCGGTAGTCGATCAGGGCGTCGCCGTCGAGGCGGGCGATCGGCTCCGCCCGCCAGCGGTGTCGGAGGAAGGCCGACGCGTTGGACGCGGCGCTTCCTGCATCGACGAAGCCGTCGAGCGCGACGATGAGGACAGCGCGGCGCAAGGTCGGTGGTTCGCGGACCCAGTGCAGCAACTCGGACATGCCGCCAGGCTAGCGGCGGACGTTGCCGCCGGAGCGCGAACCCTAGGTGCCGGTGTCCGCCTCGGAGGGGGGGACGCTGCCACGCTTGGCCGCGGCGGGGTCGCGCGAGCGTCCCCGAGGGATGCGCTCGCGACCGTCGGAGCCGGGGCGCGTGCGCTCGGCGCCGTCGGAGTCGGGGCGCGTCCGCTCGGCGCCGTCGGAGCCGGGGCGCGTCCGCTCGGCGCCGTCGGAGCCGGAGCGCGTCCGCGGCGCCCGGGACCGGCCGCTGGCCCGAGTCCGGTCGGGCCGTTGGCGGACCGCGGGCCGTTCCGGGTGCTCGGTGGCCGGCGTCCGGGGCGCCTCGGGGCTGTTCGGGCTCCGCCGTGCCGAGGACGGCGCCGCGTCGTTCGTGCCGTCCGTCGACGGCGGCGCGGCTGTCGGCTGCTCGGCGGCCAGCGGTGGGGCCACCGTGTCGGACCGCACCGGCGGCGCCGGCTGCACCCGTGACGCCTGCAGGCTGCGCAGCACCCCGAGGGCGATGCCGGCGAGCAGCGCGTAGCCGAGCACGCCGATGAGGGTGGTGAGCACGAAGTCCTGCTCACCGAACATGCCCTGGAAGGGCACGAGGAACACGACCGAGAGACCCCGGACGAAGGCGACGATGATGTTGTCCTCGTTGGCTTCGAGCAGCCGGAACAGCGCGTCGAACGCCAGGACCCCGACGATGAACACGAGCAGCGTGTTGATCCAGCGGCCGACACTATCCCAGTAATTCATCGAGGCTCCTTGGCGCGCCCCCGGTGACTCGCACGGTTGCTGCGAATCCCAAGGGTAGTCGGTTTGACACCGATGCGACACGCCCTATCCAGGCCCGTCACCGCCGGTCAGCACCCGCCGGTAGCGGCGGAACTGGAAGCTGCGACGGCGCTCGGCGGCGACACGACTGCGAGACCCGGAGCCCTGGCCAGCAGGCGCCGAGCGCGACCGTGTTTTCGAGGCGGACCAGCGGCGGCGCCCGAGGCAGCACTGATGCCGGTACCGAACCCCACGTGGGGTTCGGGCTGCGGTCGAGGTCGAGCGTATCGGGATCGGCGAACGCCTCGGGATCGCGGTTCGCGCTGGCCAGCCGCAGGCCGGCCCGCGTGCCCGGCTCGAGCAGGGAGTGGATGTTGAGCGGGTTCCAGGGTCGTGGCGCTCACGCGGCTCGTACGGCGTGCAGACGCGACCGAGGCGGCGGTCGCGCAGCAGGCGGGCGACGTCGGCGTGCCTGGCAACGAGCTGCATGCCGGGTTTGTCGCACCAGGCAGGCGCAAACGTGAAGCAGAAGGTGCAGTTCAGTGGCCCACGCCACAATCCGTCGTACGTCGGGTACGGATCGTCGACGAGCGTCGCCGGACGAACGGGATGCTGCTCATGGTGTTCCGGCCGGGCGGACGTCGGCGCGCCCCCGTGGTGCAGCGCACGCAGCATCGCTGCAGCGCGACGGCACGGGGCGGCGGCCGCGGGGCCAGCAGGACCTCCGGGTCCGCCGGCTCGGGCGACCGCTGCCTGCCGCACGACCCATCGCGCGGCACGCAGGTCCCGATCGGCCCCGAGGACGCGGTGATCATCCCAGGCGTGCAAGCTCCGTGCCCGCGGCGGCGCCCGTGACGTGCAGCTGTGGCGTCATGCCCGTCGCACGGGCGAAGCCTTCGGTCACCGCGGCGGTGAAGTCGTCGACCCGGCCGGCCGCGACCAGGGCCACCCCACAGCCTGCGAAGCCTCCTCCGGTCATCCTCGCCCCGATGCACCCCGGTGCCTCGCCTGCGCACGCGACGATGGCGTCCAGTGCGGGGCCCGAGGCCTCGAAGTCGTCGCGCATGCTGGCATGCGCGTCGGCCAGCAGCCTGCCGAGCGCTACGGTGTCGCCCGCGCGCAGGGCGTCGGCCGCGGCGGCCGTCCGGGCGTGCTCGGTCACGACGTGCCGGGCACGGCGACGCAGCACCGGATCGTCGAGCGCCTCGACGGCGTCCCGGTCGGCGTCCCGCAGCGCGTCGACGCCCAGCGTGGCGGCGGCCGCGTCGCACTCCGCACGTCGAGTGTTGTAGGCCGATCCGGTCAGCTCACGCCGCGTCGTCGTGTCCATGACGACCACGACGATGCCGCCGGGGAGCGGCACATGGGTGATGTCGAGCGACCGGCAGTCGATCAGCAGCGCATGTCCGGCGCGTGCGGCCGCCGACGACAGCTGGTCGAGGATGCCGGAGTCGACGCCCACCCAGTCGTTCTCGGCACGCTGGCCGAGCCTGGCCGCGCTGATCGGGTCCCACGCCCGGTCGCCGGTCAGCGCACGGCAGACCGCCATCTCGAGCGCCGCCGACGACGACAGCCCTGCGCCGGCCGGCACGTCCGAAGCGACCGCGCCGAGGACGGGCTCGACCCCGACGCCGGCCTGACCCATCGCCCAGGCCACACCCTGGACGTAGGCCCCCCAGCCGTCGAGTCGCCCGCCGACATCGGCCGGGTCCACGACGACCTCGGCTTCGGCGTCGTCGGAGACCAGGGTGACCGGTCCGTCGTGGGGTACGGCCGCCAGCCACAGCGCGTGGTCGATGGCGAGCGGCAGCACGTAGCCGTCGTTGTAGTCGGTGTGCTCTCCGATGAGGTTCACGCGCCCGGGCGAGCGGACCAGCACCGCGGGCGCACGACCGAAGCGCGCGCGGAAGCGCCGCAGGGCGCGCTCACGGGCGGGGTGGCCGCTCACGACGGATCACCGGCGACGTGGTGCTCAGCGGGCAGGTCACGCAGACGGGCCGCGGCCTGTTCCGCGGTGAGGTCGCGCTGCGCCTCGCCGAGCATCTCGAAGCCGACCATGAACTTGCGCACCGTCGCCGAGCGCAGCAGCGGCGGGTAGAAGTGCGCGTGCAGCTGCCAATGGCCGTCGTCGCCGCCCGCGCCGGGCGCGCCGTGCCAGCCCATCGAGTACGGGAACGGTACCTGGAACAGGTTGTCGTAGCGGACCAGCAGGCGGCGCAGGACGTCGGCGAGGGCGTCGCGCTCGACGTCGGACAGCTCGGGGAGCCGGCGCACGTGCCGGCGCGGCAGCAGCAGGATCTCGAACGGCCATACCGCCCAGAACGGCACCACCGCCATCCAGTGGTCGTTGTCGACCACGATCCGCTGGCCGTCGGCCGCTTCGCGTTCGCCATAGTGCACGAGCAGCGGTGCACCCAGCTCCGCATGCCAGTGACGTTGCTGGCGGTTCTCGACGGCGGCCCGCTGCGGCAGCCGTGTCAGCGCCCACAGCTGGCCGTGGGGGTGCGGGTTCGACGCGCCCATCTGCTCACCACTGTTCTCGAACAGCTGCACCCACGCGTACCGCCGCGACAGCTCGTCGGTCTGGTCGACCCACACGTCTACGACCGCGCGGATCTGCGTGGTACGCATCCGCGCCAGCGTCAGATCGTGCCGCGGGTGGAAGCACAGCACCCGGCACACCCCCGGCTGGCCCTCGGCGTGCAGCAGCGGCGACGCCGACCACACGTCGTCGGACGTGTCGGGTCGCAGCGACGGGAAGTCGTTGTCGAACACGAACGTGCCGTCGTAGCCGGGGTTGCGCCTGCCACCCGCCCGTTCGTTGCCCGGGCACAGGTAGCAGTAGGAATCGTACGCCGGCCGGCGCTCGGGTGGGCCGCCGTCGGTCGCGCCCCGCCAGGGCCGCGTGGTCCGGTCCGGCGACACCAGCACCCACGCGTCGGTCAGCGGGTCGTACCGGCGGTGCGGACCATCGAATGACTCCACCGGCGTCACCCCGTCGTGGGCAGCATGACGGGCGGCTCTGCGGCGACCAGCCCGAAGTCAACCTCCCGCCCGCCGATGTCGTAACGGTACCGGCCCAGCCGTGTGACCTCGACGTCCTCGGTGAGGTAGGCGGCCAGCGCGTCACGTTCGTGCCGGTCCAGCGTCGCGGGGACGTCCGAGGTCGCGCGGAACCGGCACACGCGCGTGAGGTCTGCGATCAGCGCCTTCTGCTCCTCGCTCAGCAGGCAGTAGCGGGTGCGGAAGTATGCGACATCCGGGTCGGTGCCGATCAGCGGCCGCAGCCACAACCGATGCACCGAGGTCGCGACCGCGTAGCGGGCCTGCGGCGCGGCGAGCCGGTGCAGGTACCGGGTGGCCTCCGTATTCTCCCACACCTCCGCGACGTCCGGACCCACGCGGAGGGCGTCGAACACCCCGAGCGACGGCACCACCGGCGCACCGCACGCCAGCAGCACCACCTCGTCACCCACCACACCGCGGAGCGCCCGGATCGCCTGTCGGTAGGCGACGTGCCGCTCCACGTCGGCGTGCCGGACACCAGGTAACGCACCCGCGTAGACGAAATCCAGCTTGAGGTAGTCGAAGCCCCAGCCCACCACGGTCCGCAGCACCTCGGCCACGCGGGCCAGGGCGTCGGGGTGGGTGACGTCGAGCGCGTGGACACGGCCACCCCAGTTCCAGCCCGCCGACACCAGCGCCCCCGCGTCGTCGCGCAGCAGCCAGTCCGGATGGTCCCGGAGCAGCTGGGACCGTTCGTGCGCCAGGAACGGCGCCACCCACAGGCCGGGACGGAACCCCGCGGCGCGGATACGGTCCGCCAGCGCGCGCATCCCCGACGGGAACGCGTCGTTGGCCTCCCAGTCGCCGATCTGACGCTGCCAGCCGTCGTCGACCTGCACCACGTCGAACGGCAGCCCCTCGAGGTCGTCGACCACCTTGTGCAACGCCGGCTCGGTGATGTCGCCGTAGAACGAGTACCACGAGCACCACACCCGCTGGTCGGGCAGATCGCGTGTCCCGACGACCCCGCCGAGCAGGCGCGCGTAGGCGGCGAACACCACCTCTTCCGTGCCGTATGCCACGAACCACCTGTCAGTCGTGTCCGACCACGCCGTCAGTCCGTGATCGCCCAGCTCGACGCGCCCGCTGATGCCCAACGCGCCCACCAGCAGCACCCCGCCGACATCCTCGACCGCACCGACGACAGCACCGCCCTGCCGGGCCGCGGCAGCATGGACGGGGTCGTCCTCAAAGACCCACAGATCACGCACCGGCACCGGCGCGACCGGCTCGTCGACTGCCAGCCACCGCGTCTGGCTCCACGACATCCACCCGTGCCGGTAGAAGCGCCGCGGGGGCGCCGGGAACCCGACCACGACCCTGTTGCCACGCAACACACGACCACCAGCGACCGGCTCCGGCTCCGACGCGGCAGTCGCCTGCACAGCGACGTCGCCCAGTCGCACCCGCACACGGTGCATCGCAGTCCTTCCTGATCACCGACGGCGGTCCATGCGCCCGTCGAGGCACCGACTGACAGGGTTACGGTGACCTTCCGTTCCGTTGTGGTTCCACAAGCCTCGCACACGTTGCGACGGTGACGATGGGGCGCCTCTCGGTCCTCCACTGCGCGGCCACGCTGGGTGCGTTCGACGCACGATGCTGGTCCGGGGGGAGCCGTCCCCGCGCGGCGTCGGCGTCCGTCGATCGATGACGGATCGACATGCGGGCATCCGCTGACTCGGCCACGTCGTGTCTCCTGCCCCGCCGAGCAGCGCCGCAGGACGATCGTCGCGCTGGTGCGCTCCAAGCCGTTCGTGCGCGTCGCCGACCTGTCGCGCCAGTTCGGCGTGTCCGAGGTCACCATCGGCGCCGACCTCGAATCGCTCGACGCGGAGGGCCACATCCGTCGCGGGGGCGCCGTCGTCGTCCCGCAGCCACGCCATGAGGTCTCGTACCTGGAGTCGCTCGGCGAGCATGCCAGGGAGAAGGACGCGACCGGCGCGGTGGCGGCCGCCCTCGTGCTGCCCGGCGAGTCGGTCTTCATCGACGTCGCACCACCGCCACCGCGCTGGCACGTGCGCTGTGATCTCGAGGACACCGTGCTGCTGACCAAGCCCTGCCCACCGCGCTGGAGCTCGAGGCCGCGATCCCCGCTTCACGGTCATCGTCATCGGCGTCACGCTCCGGCCCCTCCAGCACTCGCTGGTCGACCCGCCGGCGCCCGTGCTGCTGGCGCAGCTGCACGTCGACGCGGCCTTCATCGGGTGCACCGGGACCACGGCCACGGAGGGCATCACGAACATCAACCTCCCGGAGGCCGGGGTGAAGCGCCAGGTCGTGCAGGCGGCGCGACGGACCATCGTCATCGCCGACGGCACGAAGGTCGGCTCCGTGTCGCTGGCGCCGGTCTGCCCGACCGACGCCATCGAGCTGCTGGTCGCCGGCTCGTCGGCGCCGACCGACGAGCTGGACCAGCTCGAGGCCGGGCGCCTGGCGGTCGACGTCGTCGAGCTCGCCGACCGGCCGACCAGCGGGGGTAGTGCGCCCCACCTGCTTGCACCGCCACGCGCCGTCGTCGAGTCTGCTGCCGTGCAGGACCGGCCGCGATCAGCGCGCCGGAGGGAGCCGTGCCAAGGGGGCGCACCGATGCGGAGATCCTTCTTCGTCTGCGGAGATCCTTGTTCGTCTGTTGTCTCGTGGTCGCGATGCTCGCGGCCCTCGTGCCCGTCGCCGCGGCGGCGCCGGGCGGGAGGGACCGCGCGCCGCACAAGGATCCCGTCGCCACCGGCCGCGGCGGTGCGGTCTCGACCGTCGACCCCGTCGCGACCGAGGCGGGCCTGGAGGTGTTGCGCAACGGAGGCAACGCCGTGGATGCGGCGGTCGCCGCCGCAGCGACGCTGGGCGTGACCGAGCCGTACTCTGCCGGCATCGGCGGTGGCGGCTTCATGCTGATCCGCCTCGCCGAAACGGACGAGATCGTCGTCATCGACGGTCGCGAGGAGGGTCCCGACGACATCGGTTCGACGTCGACGTGTTCGCGCCGTACGCCAGTGATTTCTTCGACGCCGTCAACAGCGGTCTCTCAGTGGGCGTTCCCGGCACGCTCGCCACGTGGGTGGCGGCACTCGACCACTACGGGACGATCTCGCTGAAGCAGGCGCTGCGGCCCGGCATCAGGGCAGCACAGAATGGCTTCGTGGTCGACGAGACCTACGCCGAACAGACCGCCGGCAACCTCGAGCGGTTCCGGCAGATCACGCCGACGGCCGAGACCTACCTCGTCGACGGCGAGGTGCCTCAGGTCGGCAGCCGGGTGCGCAACCGAGATCTGGCCCGGACCTACCGCGAGCTCTCGCGGCGCGGACCGGAGTGGCTCTACGGCGGCGACCTGGGCGAGGAGGTCGTCGACGCCGTCCAGAACCCGCCGACCGCCAACGAGACCCTCGAGGAGTGGCAGCCGGGCTACATGGACATCTGGGATCTGGCCAGCTACGAGGTGCAGTACCTCGCGCCGACCGAGGTCGACTTCCTCGGCTACCGGGTGTTCGGCATGCCGTCACCGTCGAGCGGCGGCATCACGGTCGGCGAGACGCTGAACATCATGGAGGACGGCACGTGGTCGGACCCGTCCGGCTTCTACCACCTGTTCCTCGAGGCGACGGCGCACGCCTTCGCCGACCGCAACGCCTACATCGGCGACGACCGGGTACGTCTATGTGCCGGAGGACGGCCTGCTGTCGGAGGAGTTCGCCTCCGAACGCTTCGCGCAGATCGACCCGACCAGCGCCAGCGTGAAGCCAGTGGCACCGGGAGATCCGTGCGACGAGGACGGCGGCACCAACTGCCTGCCCGATCCGAACGCCGTGGACGCGGCCGAGGGCGAGTCCACGACACACCTCGTGACGGCCGACCGCTGGGGCAACGTGGTCAGCTACACGTTGACCATCGAGCAGACGGGCGGTAGCGCGATCACCGTGCCCGACCGCGGGTTCCTGCTCAACAACGAGCTGACCGACTTCAACTTCACCGGTCCGAGCCCGAACCTGCCCGCGCCCGGCAAACGGCCACGGTCGAGCATGAGCCCGACCATCGTGCTCGACGACGGTGACCCGGTGCTGGCCGTCGGCACGCCCGGTGGATCGACGACCATCACGACCGTCGCCCGGATCCTGGCCAACCGGCTGGGACGTGACATGCCGCTGCCCGAGGCGGTGGAGGAGCCCCGGGCGACGCAGCGCAACACACCGCAGGTGAGGCCCGAGCCGGCGTTCGTCGAGGCGTACGGCGCGGAGCTCGAAGCGCTCGGCCACGTGTTCGAGGACCCGCCGACCCAGGAGCTCGGCGCGGCAACGGCGATCGAGCTGCTCGGCCCCGGCCGCTTCCTCGCCGTCGCCGAGGCGGTGCGGCGCGGTGGTGGTGACGCCGGCGTCGTCCGGCAGCATCGGGGACGCTGAGGACGACAGCGTCACGACGGCCCGCCACGCACCGGGTGACGGGCCGTCCACGCCTTCGCGCCAAGCAGTCGGACACCGCGCGGTGTGGGACCCGCACCCACCTGCGTGGCCCGACAGCCACACATGGCCACAGGCGGGTAGCGTGCGTGCGATGGCACGCACGAGGGACCAGCTGACGACCCGAGACCCCGACCTGACGAGCTCCTGGCCGCAGGTCTGCGGGTGGCGGCTGGCGCGCCAGCACGTCACCGCACTGGCCGCCGACGCGGTAGGGGTCGCGTCCCGGCTGTGCGGCGTGCAGGCCCAGGTCACGTCGTCGGCGCACTTCGCCGTCGGGGTGCGCTCACCAGCGACCGACGACGACGTCGACGCCGCACTGTGGACCGAGCGCACGCTGGTCCGCACGTGGGCGATGCGCGGGACACTGCACTGGCTGCCCGCCGCCGAGTACGGCCTGTGGATCGCAGCGTTGACCACCCGGCGGTGGCGGATCACGCCGTCATGGGAGAAGTACCACGGCGTCACGGCCGCCGAGCTCGATGCGGTCACCAGGGCCATTCCCGAGGTGCTCGCAGGACGGCGGCTGACGCGCGAGGAGCTGGCCGACGGGCTCGCCGACGCGACCGGCCGGGCCCATCTCGCGGAGCAGCTGACGTCCGGCTGGGGCGCAGTGCTCAAGCCTGCGGCGAACCGCGGGCTGCTGTGCTTCGGTCCCGACCGGGACCGCAACATCACCTTCGTGCGTCCCGACGAGTGGCTCGGCGACACGGGCCCCGCACCGAAGCCGGAGGAGGCCATGCGGCTCGTGCTGCGGCGGTTCCTCGATGCCTACGGTCCGGCGACCCCCGGCGACATCGCGCGATGGTTCGGCGAGCGCGAGCCGTTCGGGCGGCAGCTGCTCGCACGCCACGCCGAGGAGCTGGCGGTCGTCCGCGTCGACGGCCACCGGGGCTGGATGACGCCCGAGGGCGCCACCGCGTTGGCGGAGCACGCCCCGGCAGAGGGCGTGGCGCTGCTCGGCGGGTTCGACCCATACGTGCTGGCCCCGATCAGCCATCGCGTCGCCATCGTCCCCGACGGTCGGCTCGACGAGGTGTCGCGCACCGCCGGATGGATCTCGGCCGTTGTCCTGGTCGACGGGATGGTCGCGGGCACCTGGACCACCGAGGCCGACGGCGACGCGACCCGGCTCGTGATCTCGCCGTTCCGGGGGCTGACCGCCACCGAGCGGGCTGCGATCGACCAGCGTGTCGCGCAGCTCGCCGGACACGTGCTCCCCGCGGGAGCCCGGGCGACGGTCGCGCGCACCTGACTCCCATCGGCGTGGCAACCCGCCACGGCATCCCGGCACCAGCCGCCACACACCCACGACCGTGGCAACCCACCACGGCATCCCGGCACCGGCTGCCACGCGGAACGCGTGTGGGCACCGGTAGGGTTGCGGGCGGAGGCGTCAGGATTCCTGGTGGGTCCCACGGTCTTCAAAACCGATGAACCGGCGCCAAGCCGGTTGGCGGGTTCGATTCCCGTTCGCCTCCGCGACGACCGCCGGACCGTCCCGGCAACCGCCTCGGAACGACCCGACGGTCCGGCCTGCGTCGCGGCGCGCGGGACGCACGGCTGCACCGCTCCCCAGCCCCGACCCAGGCGATGACCACGGACCTGCTGCCCAAGGATGCCCTGCCGCTGCCCGTCGTCCTCACGGCGGGCGCCGCCGTCGTGGTGATCACCGCCGGGCTGCTGTCGGCGCGCGCTGCGACCCGCCCCGACCTGCCAGCCACCCGCTGGCACCGTGACCTGCCGGCGGCGATGACGGCCACGCTCGACCGCCCCGGGACCCGCCGCGCCACCCGCCTGGTCGCCCTCGCCGGCGCCCTCGCCGGCCTGGTCGGACTGGCCGTGCACGACGGACCGGTCCAGGGCTCGACGGGTGTTGCGGTGCTCACCGCCGCGGCGCTGGTCGCCGGGCCGCTGGCCCGCATCGTCAACCCGGTGCGCCTGGCGTGCGGCCCGTCACGGGGCTCCTCGGCCGGCCCCGCGGCCCCCGGCTGGCCCGCCGTCGCCGTGCTCGCCGTGCTGTCGGTCGTCGCGCTGGCCGTCGACGACGGACGGATGCTCGCCGCCGTGGGCGCCGGCCACCTGGCCCTGCAGGCCGCGCTGTGCCGTCTCCGTGGGCCGTCCTGGCCCGCCCGCGGTGACGGGCTCGAGGCCCTGGCCACCCTGATCGGTCGCGCGGCTCCGCTCGGCCGGCGCGCCGATGGCCACCTCGCGTGGCGCAACCCGGTCGTCAACGCCGCGCACGTCGTCCTTCCACGCCCCGCGCTGTGGCTGACCGCCGTCGTGGTCGGGCTCACCATCGCCGCGACCGCGTCCACGCTGGCCGTCCCGGTGTTCCTGACGGCGACGGCGACGGCCGGCGTGCTGCTGCGCGTCGGCCTCATACGTCCGTGGCTGTTCGGCGTCGTCGCACCGCTCGCGGCGGCGTACGGCCTGCTCGCGGGGGGCCGGTGGCTTCAGCCGGTGGACCTGATGGCCTTCGTGGCGCTGCACGCCGCGGCCACCGCCGTCCTGCACCGCCAGGCGATCGCCCGCCACGACCCGCGGACCGCCCGCGCCGTGCAGTTCCCTGCGCGCTGCGTCGTGGTGGTCTCGGTGCTGGCTGGCCTCGCCGTCCTCGCTTCCGCGTGACCCGCTACGCTGCCCCCATGCAGCAGCCCGAACGCCCCTATCCCGGCTACCTGGAACAGATCGCCGGCCGCATCAGGCGGGCGGACCCGCCGGCGCCGACCTCGGACTTCGACGGCGCGACCGCGTTGCACGACCGCATCGGCGCGCTGGTCGACGGGATGCGCGACACGCTGCTCGAGCTCTCGCACGACGTCCACGACCACCCCGAACTCGGGTTCGCCGAGCACGGCGCCGTCCGAGTGATCGCCGACACGCTGGCCGTGCACGGCGTCGAGGCCGAGGTGGGCGGCTGGGGCCTGGACACCGCGGTCCACGCGACGACGGGCGTCGGTGCGCCGACCGTCGCCCTGATCGCCGAGTACGACGCGCTGCCCGACATCGGGCACGCGTGCGGGCACAACGTGATCTGCGCGACCGCCGTCGGTGCGTTCCTCGCGTTGCACCAGGTCGCCGACGAGCTCGAGTGCACCGTCGAGCTGATCGGCACCCCGGCCGAGGAGGGCGGGGGTGGCAAGGAGTTGATCGCCCGTGCCGGCGGTTTCGATAACGTGACCGCGGCGCTCGCAGTGCACCCGTTCGGGATGGACGTCGCCGACCACCCGTGGCTCGGCGTCCGCCAGGTCGCCGTGACCTACCACGGCCTGACCGCCCATGCCGCGATGACGCCCTTCCTGGGCGTCAACGCCCTCGACGCCGCCGTGCTCGCCTACACGGGCGTCGCCCAGCTCCGCCAGCACATGCTGCCCAGCGACCGCGTGCACGGCATCATCACCGACGGCGGCCAGGCACCCAACGTCGTCCCGGACCGGGCGACGGCCCACTTCTACATCCGCTCGGCCGAACCGGAGACGCTGGCGACGCTGACCGAACGGGTGCAGGCCATCCTCGAGTCGGCCGCCACCGCGACCGGCACCACGGCTGAGCTCTCGTGGGATCCATGCCCTCCCTACCTGCCGGTTCGGAACAACCGTCCGCTTGCCGCGCGATACGCCGTCAACGTCGCCGATCGAGGCCGTCAGGTGCTGCCACGGGGCGTCGCCCCGACCTCGTTGACCGCATCGACGGACATGGGCAACATCAGTGTCAGGGTCCCGGCGATCCACCCCCTGCTGGCCGTCGCGCCACCGGAGGTGACCATCCACACGCCGGAGTTCGCCGAATGGGCAGCGTCGGACCGGGCGGACGAGGCGACGCTCGACGGCGCCATCGGTCTCGCGCGCACCGCCGCGGACATCTGCGCCGACGCGGATCTGCGCGCCGCGATGGTCGAGGACTTCGATGCCGAGGGCGGTGTCATCGACGTCCTCGGACTGCTGTCGTAGCTGGTCATCCGGAATTTCGCGTGCGCGATCGCCAATTTGCGGGCACAATGTTCGCCGCTGGCGCTTCCCCGCCTCGGCAGTCCGTGCTACTCGGAAGAGGCCCGGTCCACGACACTGTGCACGACCGGCCTCGCCGGACAGGAAGACCGCTGCAGTTCGAGCACGACGCTTGCCACACACGCCGAGCAACGGAAAACGATTGGTGCTGCACCTACCTGCACAGCCAAGGAGTTGTTCTACGATGACCGGCGTCGCTTGACCGCGCGAAACCGCAGACCTGACGGAGCCGCGCCACGGGCATGCACCCAGGGCTGACGGCTCGGGCAACGATGTTTCGAACGTCGAACCGCATCGGGGAGATCGCGCATGCCTGAGACCATCGCGGGCAGATACGCGTTGTTGACCAACATCGGCGCTGGCGGCAGTGCCGATGTCTGGCAGGCACGGGACACCGTGCTGCAGCGCGACGTGGCCATCAAGCGCTTCGCGCCGGGCCACTCGATGGACGCGGCCATGACCCGCGAGCTGGGCGCCCTGTCGAGCCTGGACCACCCGGGGATCGTGCGCCTGTACGACGCCGGAGTCGAGGACGAGCGCCCCTACCTGGTCGTCGAGCTGGTCGACGGCCCTACCCTGCGTGAGCGCCTGGGGTACGGACCGCTAACGCTCGAGCAGGCACGCATCCTCGGGCGCGACGTCGCCGAGGCGCTCGCCCATGCCCACGAGCACAACCTGGTGCATCAGGACGTCACACCGACCAACATCCTGCTCGACCTCGACGAGGGGCGCGCCCGGCTGACGGACTTCGGCATCTGCACCCCGCCACGACAGGACACCGACCGGAACGGCTGCCTGGGGACGACGTCGGGGTACACGGCGGTCGAACAGCTGTTGGGCGGGCCGATCTGCCCGGCAGCCGACGTGCACGCACTCGGGCTCGTGCTGCTCGAGGCCCTGACGGGCCACAAGGAGTTCGACGGCTCTCCGCTGGCCGCGGCTGTCGCCCGCGTGCGCCGCCAGCCGACGATCCCGCAGGACCTCCCCTCACCCTGGCCACAGCTGCTGTCGGCCATGACCGCCAGGGACCCGGCCAAGCGCCCGAGCGCCGCCACCGTGGCCGCCTACCTCGACGCGTACCAGGCGATGGACCTGCCGCCGCTGGAGCAGGCACCCACAGCACAGCAGGTCGCGTCCGACGTCCGCGAGCTGACGGTCGCGGGTTTCGTCCGCCGCCATCCGAAGGTCGCGGTCACCACGGCGGCCGTGATCACCGGCTTCATGCTCTCCTGGCCGCTCGAGGCCGTGTCGGATTCGCCCCAGGCCGAGATCACGCCCGGTGTCATGGCATCGGAGATCCCAGCCGACGAGGCGAACCTGTCGAACTAGCCGCGCGGCGCTGGCCGCACATCTCGACGCCGTGCGGTCGCGCATGGCCGACCTGGAGCGGTTCACGCTGGTGCTCGAGGCGGCCCTGGAGCTGCGAGAGCCGACGGCGGTGCATCTGGCCCCGCTGCAGGCGCTCGCCCGCCTGTCGTCCGGCGCGGCCTCGGGCGACCATCCCGCCGCCACAGGGCCACCGGGCGCTTTCGCACGTTCGGGCCTGCCCGAGCTGGCTGAGCACCCGACCTTCGACCAACTCGACGGGTTGCTGCAGCTCGCTGCACTGGGCGAGGGTTGGGCGATCACCGGTCGGCGTCGGCCAGCACACGCCCGGACGGGAGCACAATGCCGTCGGCACAGCGCGCCTCGACCTCGCCGCCGCCGAACTGCTCCTCGTACAGCTGCGCGTAGCGGCCGCCCCGGGCGAGCAGCTCGACGTGGGTGCCCTGCTCGACGAGCAGGCCGTCGACCAGCACGAAGATGACGTCGGCGGCCAGGATCGTCGACAGGCGGTGGGCGATGGCCAACGTCGTCCGCTCGGCCATCAGCGGCTCGAGCGCCTGCTGGACGAGCCGCTCGCTCGTCGTATCGAGCGCCGATGTCGCCTCGTCCAGGATCAGGATCCGGGGGTCGGCCAGGATCACCCGTGCGATCGACAGGCGCTGCTTCTCGCCGCCCGACATCCGGTAGCCACGCTCACCGACGACCGTGTCGTAGCCGTCCTCGAACCGCATGATCGTGTCGTGGATGTTGGCGGCCCGCGCCGCGGCGACCAGCTCGTCGTCGGATGCGTCGGGGCTCGCGTAGCGCAGGTTCTCGCGCACCGACGCGTGGAACAGGTAGGTGTCCTGGGTGACCATGCCGATCAACCCCGCCAGCGACGACAGCGTGACGTCGCGCACGTCGATGCCGTCGATCAGCAGGCGTCCACGCGTCACGTCGTACAGCCGCGGCAGCAGGTACGAGGTGGTCGTCTTGCCCGAGCCGGACGGTCCGACCAGCGCCGCGAGCTGCCCGGGACGGATGCGTAGGTTGAGGTCCCGCAGCACCCACCGCTGCCCGTCGGAACCGTCGGGCGCCGCGATCATCTCCGACACACCGTCACCGGTCACCCGCGGTGGCGGGTAGCGGAACCACACCCTCTCCAGGCGGACGTCGCCACGGACCTGCTCGATGTCGAGGTCCCGTGCCGTCTCGCGGTCGACGATCTGCGGCTCGAGGTCGAGGTACTCGAAGATCCTGGCGAACAGGGCGAACGACGTCTGCACCTCGACCGAGACCTGCAGCAGGCGGATCAGCGGGAACAGCACGCGGCTCTGCAGGGTCGTGAAGGCGACCACCGTGCCGGGCGTCAGCGTCCCCGCGGTCCCCGACAGCGCGACCCCGGCCAGCACCAGCCCCGTGACCAGGTAGATGATCGCGGGCAGCAGCTGGAAGAACGACCTGACGACCGCGAAGAACCACTGGCCGGTCATCGTCTGGGTGACCTGCAGCTGTGCCTGCCTGGCGTTCTCCGCGCGGTAGCGGGAGATCTCTGTGGCCTGGCGGTTGAAGATCTTCGCCAGCAGCATCCCCGAGACCGACAGCGACTCCTCGGTGATCGTCGTCATCTCGGCCAGGGACGACTGGGTGTCCGACGCGACCGCTCTGCGCGTGCGTCCGACCCGCAGCTGGAGGAAGACGAACAGCGGCAGCAGGACCAGCGACACGAGCGTCAGCTGCCACGACAGCAGGAACATCGCCACGAGCGCGCCGACCACGACCACGACGTTGGACAGGATGGTCGACGCGGTGTCGGTGACGACGGTCTGCACCCCGCCGACGTCGTTGCCGAGCCGCGACTGGATCTGGCCGGTGCGTGTGGCGGTGAAGAACGCGAGGTCCATCCGCTGCAGGTGCGCGAACAGGTCGTCGCGCAGGTCCTGCATCACCCGGTTGCCCAACCGGTTGGCGATCAACGTCTGCCAGACGCCGAGGGCGGCCGACGTCAACGTGACGGTCGCCATCGTCCCGACCAGCAGGAGGAGGAGACGCAGGTGGGGTCCGCCCTCGACGAACAACGCGTCGTCGAACACCAGCTTGGTCAACCAGGGGTTGACCAGCTCCATGCCACCGGTGACGACGATGAGCGCGGCAACCAGGGCCACCTGACCGCGGTAGGGCGAGAAGAGCCTGGCCACGCGCCGCACGGTGGCCCGCCGGTCGATCCCTGCGTCACGCTCGTCGGCCACGAGGCAAGCCTACGGTCGTTCTCCGGCCGCGGCGCAGACCGGTCACGAGCGCACCAGCGGACATCGCGGTCGGGCGCGCGGGGGCGGCGGCGCGACCGCTGACCGATCGGTCGCGTGGGCCGATGTAGCAGAGCTTGAACAATCGAGCGCCTGCTGCCACACTCGTATGGCGTCGGCCGGTGCGCGCCGGTCCGACGAAGAGCACGAAGCCCGGGGGTTGGGTGTGTCGACACATGCACTGCAGCGACCGCGGCTGCGGGGGTGGCTCCATGCCGTCGCCGTGCCGGTCGCTTTGACGGGTGCCGTGGTGCTGTGGCGCTCGGCGACCCACCTCGACACCTCCGGTCGCATGACGGTCATGATCTTCGCTGCCAGCCTCGTGGGCCTGTACTCGGTGAGCTCGCTGTACCACGTGCCGTCGTGGAGCGCCCGCGCGCGCAGGATCCTGTCCCGCTGCGACGGCGCGATGATCCAGATCATGATCGCCGGGACGTTCACGCCGATCGCGTTCCACACGCTCAGTGGCGCCTGGCGCACCGGCAGCCTGATCGCGGCGTGGCTGGTCGCGCTGATCGGTGCGGCGTTCGCGCTGTCACCGCTGGAGGCTCCCCGCTGGCTGGGCACCCTCGGCGCGGTGGCCGCCGGTTGGCTGCTAGTGGTACCGATGATCAGGATCATGTCGGTGCTGCCATGGCAGGGCAACGGGCTGATCGTGCTCGGCGGGGTGCTCTACACCGTCGGGGCGGTCGTGTACGCCCGGCGCAGCCCCGACCCGATCCCGGGCTGGTTCGGCTTCCACGAGGTCTTCCACGTGTTCGTCGTCGCCGCCTCGACCGCCCACTACCTGGCCATCTGGCGCTACGTGCTGCTCGGCTGATCCTTCCCGGCACCCACCGCGGGGGCGACCGTGGGGTCGTGCCGTCGGATCCACTCGTACATCGCGATCCCCGACGCCACGCCGGCGTTGATCGAGCGTGTCGAGCCGTACTGCGGGATCGACAGCACCGAGGCGACCGCGCGCCGCGCAGCCGCCGACAACCCCGGCCCCTCCTGACCGAAGAGCAGCACGCACGCGGCCGGCAGCGGTGCCGTCCGCAGGTCCGCGGCACCCGGCAGGTTGTCGACGCCGACGAGCGGCAGGTTCCGTTCGCCCGCCCAGTCGACGAGCGCGTCGATGTCAGCGTGATGCACGACGTGCTGGTAGCGCTCGGTCACCATGGCGCCGCGACGGTTCCACCGACGACGACCGACGATGTGGACGGCCGCGGCGAGGAACGCGTTGGCATTGCGCACCACGGCGCCGATGTTGCGGTCCTGCGTCCAGTTCTCGATCGCGACGTGGAACGGGTGGCGGCGGCGGTCGAGGTCGTCGACGATCGCCGAGGTCCGCCAGTAGCGGTACGCATCGACCACGTTGCGGCGGTCACCCTCGGCGAGCAGTTCTGGATCCAGGCGGGGATCGTCGGGCCACGGCCGCGGGTGCGGCCGGACGCCGACGCGGTCGTCGTCAGGAGGCACGCCGTCCTGATCACCCATCGGGGCATCGTAGTAGTAACGCTGGGACCATTAATTCAACCTCTGTTGACTTAGTCACGTGGCTCGCGAGCTCGCTACGCTCCAACGGCCCAGGGAGCCTACTGGCCCAAGTTCTTGGGGGCCGACATGGACACGATCCGGAACACATGCTGCGTCGCCGGCTGCGGGCCGGCAGGCGCCGTGCTCGGCCTGCTGCTCGCCCGCGCGGGCGTGAACGTCGTCGTGCTCGAGAAGCACGCCGACTTCCGCCGGATCCCCGACGGCCACACGCTCGGCTTCCTACCACGGTGGGACTTCCTGGACTTCGTCACGCGCCACGCCGAGCGCCTCCCGACGTTCACGCTCCGCCGGCGCACCGAGGTCACCGGCCTCCTCGGCGACGGTCGCCGGGTCACCGGTGTCCGCGCGCGCACGGCCGACGGCGGGGACGTGGAGGTCGTGGCCGACCTGGTGGTCGCGTGTGACGGCCGCGACTCGGTGGCGACGCGTCAGGCCTGCCGCTCGTCGCCCGCGGCGCACCGATCGACGTGCTGTGGTTCCGCCTGCCACGCGCCGACGGCGATCCTGACAATGCGTTCGGCCGGCTGTCCCGCGGTCAGCTGCGGGTGATGATCGACCGCGGCATGCACTGGCAGGTCGGGTATGTGATCCCCAAGGACGGCTACGAGGAGGTGCGGACTGGCGGACTGCCGCGGTTCCGCGCGCGCATCGCCGACCTCGCGCCCTTCGTGCGCGGACGTGTTGATGCGATCGACGACTGGGACGACATCGCGCTGCTGCGCGTGCAGCTCAACCGCCTGCGCCGGTGGTGGCGGCCGGGCCTGCTGTGCATCGGCGACGCCGCGCACGCGATGTCGCCGGTCGGTGGCGTCGGCATCAACCTCGCCGTACAGGACGCCGTCGCCGCGGCACGCATCACCGCGGACCCGCTCCGACGGGGCGCGCTGTCACCCGCGCACCTGGCCCGGGTGCAGCTGCGGCGGGCGCTGCCAACCGTCCTGACCCAGCTGGGACAGCAGATCGTCCACGATCGGGTGCTCGGCCCACTGGTCCGCGGCCGCAGTGGCCCCGGCACGCCAGCGCTGATACGCCTCCTGGACCGGTACCCGGCGCTGCGCGCTGTGCCGGCGTAGGTCATCGGGCGAGGCGTCCTACCAGAGCACGCACCGGCAGCGCACACGTGACGCGCGCCGCGCACGACACGGCCGACGGGTGCCGCCTACGCGGTGCCGGATACCATCGAAGGTGGCCTGCAGGCATGCGCGCGCACCCATCGTGGTCGAACGCGCCGCGATCGGGAACACTCCGCGCAGGTCGTCAGCACGCACATCGGTGGAGCGCCCAATGGCGGACAGGCAGCAGTTCGGAGCCAACCTCTGGCTCGTCGACGAGATGTACCAGCAGTACCTGGCGCGACCCGAGTCGGTGAGCGCGACGTGGCAGGAGTTCTTCAGCGACTACCGCCCCGCCTGGGACACCACGACCGGACGGCGGACGGCCGACACGGCGCGATCGACCAACGGTGACAGGGCTGCACCGGACGGACGGCCGGAGACCGACGACGCGCAGGCCGACCGCGCCCGTCCGCACGCGACGACGGACGGCGACGAATCCCACGAGGACGGGGTCCCTGAGGACGCCAGCCCGCTGCGTGGCGTCGCCGCCACGATCGCCGACAACATGGGCGAGAGCCTGTCGGTGCCGACCGCGACCTCGATCCGGGTCGTGCCCGCCAAGCTGCTCGAGGTCAACCGCAAGATCATCAACAACCAGCTGCGCCGCACACGGGGTGGCAAGGTCAGCTTCACCCACCTGATCGGCTGGGCGATGGTCCAGGCGTTGCAGCACATGCCGGTCATGGCCTCCAGCTACCACGAGGACGCCGACGGCACGGGCTATGTGCGGCGCCCCGACGCGATCAACCTGGGCCTGGCGATGGACGTCGAGCGCAAGGACGGCTCGCGGACCCTGCTCGTGCCCAACGTCAAGGACGTGGGCACGCTCGACTTCGGCGGGTTCTTCCGCGGCTACGAGGAAGTCGTGCGCAAGGTCCGCCGCAACGAGCTGTCGATGGACCTGTTCGCCGACACGACGGCCACCCTGACCAACCCAGGGACGGTCGGCACGGTCGGCAGCGTCCCCCGGCTGATGCGCGGCCAGAGCATGATCCTGGGCGTGGGCGCCATCGGCTATCCCAGCGAGTACAAGGCCACGGACCCACGGACACTGGCCGAGCTGGGGGTCGGCAAGGTCATCACCATCACCTCGACCTACGACCACCGCGTCATCCAGGGCGCTGAGTCCGGCTTGTTCCTGTCCTACATCGAGCAGCTGCTGCTCGGCGAGCACAAGTTCTACGACGGGATCTTCACGAGCCTGAAGATCCCGTACGAGCCGGCGCGGTGGCGAACCGACGACAACCCGCGTGTGGCCGACCGCGGCTACGACAACCTCGCCGCCAAGCAGATCGCGGTCCAGCAGCTGATCAACATGTACCGGGTGCGCGGGCACCTGATCGCCAACCTCAACCCGCTGATGCACACGTTCCAGCGCCTTCACCCCGAGCTGGACATCCTGACGTACGGCCTGACGATCTGGGACCTGGACCGCGAGTTCCTGACCGGGCTGCACACCGGCGAGCCGCTCATGGGCCTGGGCGACCTGCTGGGGCTACTGCGCGACGCCTACTGCCGCACCACCGGCATCGAGTACATGCACATCCAGGAGCCGGACCAGAAGACCTGGATCCAGGAGCGCGTCGAGGGCGTGAGCACCGAGCTCGACGTGGCCGAACAGCGTCACATCCTGAGCCGTCTCAACGCGGCCGAAGCGTTCGAGAAGTTTCTGCAAACCAAGTTTCTGGGTCAGAAGCGCTTCTCGCTGGAGGGCGCGGAGTCGGTCATCCCGATGCTCGACGCGTTGCTGTCCGCCGCAGCCGACGCGGGCATCGGCGACGCGGTCATGGGCATGGCCCACCGCGGCCGCCTCAACGTGCTCGCCAACATCCTGGGCAAGAGCTACGAGAAGATCTTCACCGAGTTCGAGGGCCACATCGACCCAGACAGCGTGCAGGGCTCGGGCGACGTCAAGTACCACATGGGCACCCGTGGACGCCACAGGTCACCGAACGGCAGCGAGATCGACGTGTTCCTTTCAGGCAACCCGAGCCACCTCGAGGCGGTGGACCCGGTGGTCGTGGGGATGGTGCGGGCCAACCTCGACCAGCTCGAGCGGCGCGACGACCGGTACCCGGTGCTGCCGGTGCTGATCCACGGCGATGCGGCCTTCGCGGGGCAGGGCGTCGTCTCCGAGACGATGTCGATGAGCCAGCTCCGTGGGTACCGCGTCGGCGGCACCGTCCACATCATCGTCAACAACCAGCTGGGCTTCACGACGGCCCCGCACCAGAGCCGTTCAAGCCAGTACGCGACCGACGTCGCCAAGACCGTCCAGGCACCGATCTTCCACGTCAACGGCGACGACCCGGAGGCGTGCGTGCGGGTCATCCGTCTGGCGTTGGACTTCCGGCAGGCGTACGGCAAGGACGTCGTCGTCGACATGGTCTGCTACCGCCGGCACGGCCACAACGAGGGCGACGAGCCCGGCTACACCCAGCCGATCATGTACGCGGCCATCGAGAACCGTCGCAGCGTGCGCAAGCTGTACACCGAGGAGCTGGTGACCAGGGGCGACCTGACGCTCGACGAGGCCGAGGAGGCGCTCGTCGACTTCCGGGCCCAGCTCGACACCGCGCTCGAGGAGACGCGGGAGTCGGCGCCGCCGCTGCGTGAGGTCTCACTGGAGGCCGAGGTCGACGGCGTCCTTCCGCACATCGACACCGGCGTCAGCCGGGAACGGCTCGAACAGATCGTGGGCGCGATCACATCGTGGCCGGACGGCTTCACCGTGCACCCCAAGCTGGGCAGGCAGCTCGAGAAGCGCCGGGACCGGCTGGACCGCGACGCCGTCGACTGGGCGATGGCCGAGGCACTGGCCTTCGGCTCGCTGCTGCTGGAGGGCACGCCGGTCCGCATGGCGGGCCAGGACTCGCGACGTGGAACGTTCAGCCAGCGCCACGCGGTCCTCATCGACCACGAGACCGGTGCCGAGCACGTGCCGCTGGCCAACCTGTCCGACGACCAGGCCATGTTCAAGATCTACGACTCGCCGCTCAACGAGTTCGCCGCCCTCGGCTTCGAGTACGGCTACTCGGCCGCGCGCAAGGACGCGCTGGTCGTCTGGGAGGCGCAGTTCGGCGACTTCGTCAACGGCGCGCAGGTCATCATCGACCAGTTCGTCACCGCCGCGCAGGACAAGTGGGGACAGGCCAGCGGCCTCGTCATGCTGCTTCCCCATGGGTACGAGGGTCAGGGGCCCGAGCACTCCTCTGCGCGGATCGAGCGGTTCCTGCTGAGCGCGGCCGAGGACAACATCCAGGTCACCCAGCCCAGCACCGCCGCGCAGTTCTTCCACCTGCTGCGCCGGCAGATGCACAGAGACGTCCGCCGCCCGCTGATCGTCTTCACGCCCAAGGGCATGCTGCGGGCCAAGCCCGCCACCAGTCCCACCAAGGACTTCCTCGAGGGCAGCTTCCAGGAGGTCCTCGACGACGCCGACGCGCCCGAGAACGTCCGCCGCGTGGTGCTCTGCTCGGGCAAGCTCGCCCACCAGCTGCGTGCCAAACGCGCCTCGATGCAGGCACCGGCCGCCGTTGTGCGCGTCGAGCAGCTGTACCCCTGGCCGGGCGAGCAGCTCGGCGAGGTGCTGGCGCGCTACGAGGACGCCACCGAGGTCCTGTGGGTCCAGGACGAGCCCGAGAACATGGGGCCGTGGCCGTTCGTCCACGCGCGCCTGCACCGCCTGCTCGGCAGCGAGCGCACGTTGCGCCACCGCAGCCGCGCCGAGAGCGCGAGCCCCGCGGCCGGCAGCTCACAGATCCACAAGCAGGAGGAGGAGCTGCTGCTCGACGCCGCGTTCGCCGAGCTCGACTAGCGGATCTTCGGGCTGTCGTCCTCGCACGCGGGGCGTGTGCCTGGACCCTTCGACCGACCCACCACGCGCGAGGACCGACCCCATCACCGACGGGTTCCGACAGGGGCGGCGCCGAGCACCGGGGGAGGTTAGCGGGCGAGTGCCTCGATGAACAGGCGCTCGAGGTTCTTCAGCTCAGGCGACGACACCACGCGCCCGCCAACGAGCTCGCTGACCTCCGCGAGCTTGTCGAGGTCGGGCTGCACGCCATAGGCGATCGACACGACCTGGATCGGCTCCTGCGCACGGTGCAGCCGAGCGAGGCTGGAGAGCAGCCGCTCGTGGCTGATGCTGTCGGCGTCATCGTTGCGTCCGTCGGTCAGCAGAACGATGAGGTGGCGGCGGCCAGCGACGTAGTTGTTGCGCAGGCGCTGGTACGCGGCGAGCAGGGAGTCGTTGAGTGCCGTGTCCTTCTCGGAGTCGATGGCGTCGAGCTGCGCGGTCAGATCGTCCTTGTGGGATCGCCCGTCGCGCACCCGCGACAGCGGCGCGAGCTCGGCGAGCTCGCGGTAGTCACCACCGGCGCTGCCGCCCTCCAGCTCGGTCGAGAACTCCCACAGACCGACCTCGCTGCCGTTGGGGATGATGTCCAGGCTCTCCTTGGCCGCATCGACGGTCGCCTGGAGCCGGGTCTGGCCTGTCAACGGCACGAGCTCCTGCATCGATCCGGAGACGTCGAGGAGGAACAGCGTCCTGCTGATGCGTGGGACCGTCAGCCACGACGAGCGGAGCTTGCGGAACGCCCCGACCTTCGGCAGCTCGCCCGGTGGCTCGGCGCCCACCTGGTCCATGGCCTGCATGCACTCCTCGTTGCGGAGGACCTTCCCGGGCTGGTTCTCGCGCGTGCGGAACCCCGCGTCGGTGAACATCTGGACGCCCGCGTCGCTCAGCAGATAGTCCTTGAACTCGTCGGCGAACTGCAGGACGTCGCTGCTCACCCACGACGTGTCCAGCAGCACGTACGGGTAGTCGGACTCCATGGCGACGTCGTTGCTGCCCTCGGGATACATCGCCACCAGCTCCGGCCGGTCGCCGGCCTCGGGCGACGTCTCGGTGGGCCCCGGCGACGCCCCGGGCGACGGAGCACCCGTCTCGTTGAACCGCCAGACCTCCCGCTCCTCGAGCGGGGTCGCCGACAGCGCCCGCAGCGGCGCATCGGCCTGCGCGTAGCGCTCGAGCGTCTCCACCGAGCTCGTGTCAATGTTGGCCAGCGCCCGCTGCACCCGGAACAGGCTCAGCGGCGTTCCGGCCTCCACTGCGCCGTCGCCGGTTGCCGTGTCGAGGGCCAGCAGCGCCTGCAACCCCGTGGTCGTGTACCGCGGGTCGGTCAGCTCGAGGCGGAACTGCCCCCAGCCGGGCTCGCCGGCGTCGTCCCAGGTGTCCTCGGCGTCGGCGAGCCTGAAGAACTCATCCCATGACAGGCGGCGTTCGGGCCAGCCGAGCTTCTGGGCCATCGGCAGCGGCATCGCCATGACCGTCGGGGACCGCGCAAGCACCGTCGGGTCCTCCGACAGCATCTCCGTGCTCTTCTCGTCGAGCTGCGCGCGGAGCAACTCGACCCACAGCGTGGACTGCGGGATCCACACATCGGGGCGCGGCCCGTGCGTGTCCTCCCGCCAGCCGTTCACCAGCCGTCCGACGACCGCAGAGGCCGTGACCGGCCGGACCTCGATGCGGATGCAGTCACGTCCCGAGGCGTGCAGGTCGGCGGTGTAGCGGTCCGCGAGCTCCTGCACGATCCGCACGACCGCCTCGTCGGCCGCCACGTCGAGGGTTTCCGCGTCCGCACCACACTCCTCGGCCATCTCGCTCGGACCGGCGGCGGGCGCGGGCTCGTTGCGTGGCACGAACGTGGCGAGCGCCACCCCGATCCCCATGCCCACGGCGACGATCGCCACGGCGAGGCCGGCCTTCGGCCACACCCCTTCGAACCCTCGTGACTGCTGATCCTGTGATGACAAGTTACGCCCGCCGCTGAAGACGCCGTCGCGCACGATCACCCAACGGTACTGCGACGCGTACGTCGTGCACGGACCGACCGCTGGACGCGCCACCATCGAGCCATCTCGCGAATGGTCCTTGACTCTACTGATCCGGCCGGCCGACGGCCAGCCGGCGGTGGACTGTCCCCGGCAGGATCGGCACGACGCTCTATCCTCGCCGTCCATGGACCTCGCCCAGGATCTGCTGCGCTTCGTCGCGGCGGGCCCCTCGCCGTACCACGCCGTCGCCGAGATGGCCCGCCGCCTCGAGGCGGCCGGGTTCCAGCAGCTCCGCGAGGAGGACCTGTGGTCGCTGGCAGCCGGCGACCGCCGCTATGTCGTCCGTGACGGCGGCAGCATCATCGCCGTGCGCGTGGGCCGGCAGCCCTGCGCGGACGCCGGGCTGCGCCTGGTCGGCACCCACACCGACAGCCCGACGCTGAAGGTCCGGCCCACCGAGGACGTCCGGCGGCACGGTTACGCCCAGGTCGGTGTCGAGCCGTACGGCGGGCTGCTGGCCCACACCTGGCTCGACCGGGACCTCACCCTCGCGGGGCGCCTCGCCGTGCTCGACGGCGGCGCCCTCACCACCCGGTTGGTCCACCTCGAGCGGCCCGTGCTGCGAATCCCCTCCCTGGCGATCCACCTGTTCCGCGAACTGCGCGAGACGGGCCTCAAGCTCGACCCACAGCGTGACCTGGTGCCCGTGCTGGGCGCGTCCGACGCGCCGGCAGTGCGCAGTATCGTGGCCGAGGCGGCTGGCGTCGACGCCGCCATGGTGGTCGGCCACGATCTGGTGACGGCCGACACCCAGCCGCCCGCGCTCGGTGGCATCGACGGCACGGCGATCCACGCCCCGCGGCTGGACAACCTCGCGTCGTGCCACGCGGCGCTGCACGCCCTGTGCATCGCCGAGGACGCCGACGCCACCCAGGTCGTGGTCGCCAACGACCACGAGGAGGTCGGCAGCGGCACCGCCGAGGGCGCGCGGGGGTCCTTCCTCGAGGACACGGTCACCCGGATCGTGACGCTCGTCGACGGCGACGACCCGCAGGCGCGTGCGAGAGCGCTGGCGCGGTCGCTGCTGGTGTCGGCGGACATGGCGCACGCCGTGCACCCGAACCACGCGGACCGGCACGAGGCGCAGCACCGGCCCCGCCTTGGCGGTGGCCCGGTGCTCAAGCTCAACGCCAACCAGTCCTACGCCTCCGACGCGGGATCGATCGGCTGGCTGACCGCACGGGCCCGTGACGTCCGCGTGACCCTCCAGCACTTCGTCGTCCGCGCGGACCTGCCGTGCGGCTCGACGATCGGCCCGCTGACAGCGACACGGCTGGGGATCCAGACGGTCGACGTCGGCAACCCGACGCTGTCGATGCACTCCTGCCGCGAGCAGGCGAGCGCCATGGATGTCGCGCCGCTCGTGGGGTTGCTCGGCGCCCACCTGGCAGCGCCGGCCGGCTGAGCCACCGCGGCGCCGCGGTACGTAGGCGTCGCGACGGCCCGCGGAAGGGTACGGTGCAGCGGCCACCCGGCAGCCACCCCCGAAGCCTGCCGACACGCGCAGCGCGCGGGCCGCCCCGACGCCGAGAGGGACGAACCGGTGCAGTTCCGACGACAAGACGCCGCAGTCGACCAGGGCACGCTGCCGGCCGACGACGTCGAGACCACGGCCCGGGCACGGCCCGACAGCGTGCCGCGACCCCTGACCCAACGCCCGACGATCCGCCTCGGCGCCTACGCGTGGGCGGTGGTCGGCATCGTGGCCGTGGTAGTGCTCGTCATGCTCGTGATCGGCCAGCTGTCTATCGTGACCGCCCCGCTCGTGCTCGCGCTGTTCCCGGCCGCCGTCCTGAACCCGCTTGCCGTCCGGCTGAAGACCCGCGGCTTGCGCGACGCGCTGGTCGCGGCTCTGTTGGTCGTCGGCACGCTGCTCGTGATCAGCGCCACGTTCACCGTCCTGGTGCCGGTGGTGTCGGGTCAGATCGACGACCTCAGCGCCCAGTTCAACCAGGGCATCGAGGACCTGCGCATGTTCCTCGCGCGTGGGCCGTTCGGGCTCGCGCCGATCGATCTCAACGACCTGATCGAACAGGCGCGCGAGCGGATCCAGTCGGCTGACATGTTCAGCTCGGGTGCCGTCACATCGGTGGCGGGGCAGGCCGGGCGGTTCCTCACCGGTCTGATCCTCTTCGTCATCGCACTGTTCTTCTACCTCAAGGACGGCCCGCTGCTCGCGGCCTGGCTGCGACGCCAGTTCCCGCACTCGTTGCGCGACGACGCCTCAGCGATCGGCGTCCAGGTGTGGACGACCATCGGGTCCTACTTCCGCGGTCAGCTGCTGGTGGCGTTGATCGACGCCATCGGCATCACGATCGGGCTGTTGATCCTGCGTGTGCCGCTCGCGCTGCCGATCGGCGTCCTCGTGCTGTTCGGCGGACTGTTCCCGCTCGTCGGTGCGTTCGTCAGCGGCTCGGTCGCCGTCATCGTCTCGTTGGCGACGCAGGGGCCTGTTACGGCGCTGATCGTGCTCGGCGTCGTCCTGGGTGTGCAACAGCTCGAAGGCAACCTGCTGCAACCCCTGATCCTGGGCCGCGCGACCCAGCTCCATCCGCTCGCCGTGGTGGGCTCGCTGATCGCGGGCGGTGCCCTGTTCGGCATCCTCGGCGCGTTCCTGGCAGTGCCGGTCGTCGCCAGCGCCTGGCGGACGATCGGCTATCTGCGCGCCCGCGTGCCGGGCTGATCCGTGCCGGTGCGCGGCCGGGCCGACGTGTCGAGCAGCAGGGCGACGCTGGCAGACTCCACCGCGGTGCTCGAGCTCGTCGCTGTGCACCACCGCGGTGCCCCGCCACGCGGTCGTGCAGCGCTCCGCGGTCGGGGTCGCGCCACAGCGTGATCATGCCGATCCCGAACAGCACGATGCCGGCGGTGCGCACGCATGTCCGCAGCACCGCCGCCCGGCGGGTCGGGAAGCCGCCGGCGGTGTCGCGCACCTCGATGGCGAGGATCCGACGTCCGGCCGTACTCCCCCAGCGGTTGATGCTGAGCGCGTCATAGGCCCCACCACCCCACCACGACGACGCCGGTCCACACCAGCGCGCGCGGCGCGGTCAACCGTGGCGTGGCGCCCAGCTCCCCGGTCTCGATGAGCAGGATCAATGCCGGCGACCCACGCCACCCAGAAGCCGCCGACGTCGATCAGGAACGCGGCCGCCCGCTCAGCGGGCTCGGCGACGGCGAACGACGTCCATCGCGCACGCCGGGTCAGCACGGTGCGGTGGTCACCCGTCGTCGCGCGCGAACCGCCATGCGGCGGGCAGCAGTGCGGCGGCCGCCGCGGCCTTGATCAGATCGCCCACGACGAACACACCGGCGCCGGCGATGAGCGCCTCGCGCAGCGGCATGCCGGTGACATGCATCAGCCACGGCACCCCGAACAGGTAGATCACGAGCGACCCGACCGCGAACGCCACGGCCGCACCTGGCACCCTGCGGTCCAGGCCGCGGCGCGCGAGTGCCCCGACGACCGCACTGGCGGCGATGAAGCCGACCAGGTACCCGCCCGTCGCGCCGGTGAAGTAGGCCCAGCCCGACTCCCAGCCGGTGAACACGGGCAGGCCCGCGATGCCGACGGCGACGTACAGCGCCTGCGCGAGGCTGCCGCGCAGCGGTCCCAGCCCTGCGGCACCGAGCAGGACGGCGAACGTCGAGCCGGTGATCGGCACCGGGGAGAGCGGCTCGATCGGGATGCGTACCTGTGCGGCGAGCGCGGTGAGCGCAGCGACCGCGACGACCAGTGCGACGTCCCGCACCAGGTCACCCGGCATGAGGTCGGCGAGCACCCTGCGGTGGCCCAGCGGCAGTGAGGCGGATGTCATCACACAGCTCCTTGATCGTCCCGCTGCGACTCGATCGTCACCAGCAGGTCTCCTTCGAGGACGGTGTCGCCGACCGCGACGCCCACGACGGCAACGCGTCCCGCGGCGGCCGCCAGCACGGGGATCTCCATCTTCATCGATTCCAGTACCACCAGCGCCTGGTCGGCCGTGACCACGTCACCAACCGCCACCTCGACACGGACGACGCTCGCGGCGATGTCGGCCGTGATGTCTCGGGTCATGGGGCCGCCGTGGTGCCGCGACGCCAGCGGTCCAGTGCGGCCGCGAGGCGCGTCGTGACCGGCGCCTGTCGTGGCAGGTCGTGGTCGTCGAGGCGCGTCAGCGCGTGCACGGGGCGGACCGCTGAGCAGGTGAGCACCTCGTCGGCGGCCAGCACATCGTCGCGCGTGTAGTCCCCGGTGCGGCAGGTCACACCGGCCGCGACCGCCACCTCGAGGATGCTGCGTCGGCTGATCGAGTCGACCAGGCCCAGGTCGAGCGCGGGCGCGACCAGCTCACCGTCGCGCATCCACATGACGGTGAATGTCGGGCCCTCCAGCACCAGGCCCTCGAGTGATATCAGCAGCGCGTCGTCGCCACCGGCTCGTTGTGCCGCCCGGGAGGCCGCCATGTTGGGGCCATAGGACATCGTCTTGGCCGCCGCCGGCCCGTACGTCCCCAGCGGGCGGATCCACGGAGCCGGCTGGCACACCAGGTGGTCCAGCGTCGCACGGGCGGGCGGGTCGGCGAGCGCCACGATGCGCGTGCCGCTGCCTGTCACGAAGATCCGCAGCGCGCCGTCGCCCGTCTGGTCCTGGAGCACCTGAGCCAGGTCGCCGCGGATGGGGTCCACCGGTGCGGGGGGCAGCCCGATCGCGGCGAGCGTGCGGTCGAGCCGCTGCAGATGGTCGGCGACCCGGAATGGCCGGCCATCCCACACGCCGATGGTCTCGAACCCGCCGTCACCCCGTGCGACGCCCGCGTCGGTGATCGGCAGCGCCGCCTGGTCCAACGGCGCGGCCACACCGTCGACGAGTGCGATCTGTGTGACCATCACCTCTCCTCGTACACGCCGCCCGCGGCGACCGCGGGAATCACGGCGTGGAGACGCCACGCGACACCAGCGGCCGACAGCCGACCGATGACCCTGCCGCAAGCCTAGAGCACGGACGATCAGTCAGGCAGGGTGATGCCGCTGGCGCTGGTGGGGGGCTGGACGGGCCCCGCGGACGACTCGAAGCCCTCCCACCACACGGCGCGCCGCGGGTGGAAGATCAGCCCGCCGTCGACGTGGCCGCGCAGCAGCACGCCGACCTTCGCCGACGGGCGTGGCTCGTGGTGGGCGTCGACCACGATGCACGCTGGCGTCTGCTCGTCGGGGACCGCACCGACGCCGAGGTCGAGGGCGAAGCCGGCGTTCCAGACGGCCGGCTGGACGGTCAGGGCGTCACCA
Source organism: Euzebyales bacterium (assembly GCA_035461305.1). Taxonomy (NCBI): domain Bacteria; kingdom Bacillati; phylum Actinomycetota; class Nitriliruptoria; order Euzebyales; species Euzebyales bacterium. The sequence continues at coordinate 49,570 of DATHVN010000157.1, forward strand.
CGCTGCATCGCGAGGGTGACCCGACGCGTACCGGTGACGGCGCGTCGGACCCCGGCGGGCAGCTCGGACGGCAGAAGCGGCCCGACTCCGGTGCGACGCTGGGGAGCCAGCCGGCTGCGTGCCCGGTCGACGCGGACGCGGATGAGCACGCGGCTCTGCGGCATCCACCGCCCCGGCAGCTGCGGCACGTCAGAAACGTAGCCGACGAGTGCCGCGCGATGGGTGACCGCCATCGCGGCCAGTGCCGCCGAGATCGTCGGCGCGTGCAGCGCGAGCCCGATCGGATCGGACAGGTCGTAGATGCGCCCGGTACCGTCGACCGCGACGCCAGGCAGGGCCGGGTCGCCGGACTCGATCCACAGGGCGCACCGCGGGTCGCGACGCAACGCGGCGACCTTGGCCGCCCGGCGTGAGGTCGTCATCCACAACCCGCCGCCGTCAGACCAGCAGGCCATCGGTGTCATCGACGGGCCGTCGGAGACCCGGTAGGCGACCAGGCACCGGGTCGCCTGTGCGAGCAGCGTGTCGGAGGCAGCCATCGCGTCGCTTCCTGCCCAGCCCCTTCAGCAGCCATGCACGGAAGGCCCCGCCCACGCGGGGCGGCGTCATCCTGCGCACCCGTCGCGGGCCGTGCTCACCCCGACGTGGCACGATCGTACAGGCCAGGCCCGGCAGGGCCTCCCACCCACGCAGGAGCCGACCATGGCATTCGTCGCGATCAACGTACTGACCGTCCCCGCCGAGCGGCGCGAGGTGCTCGAGCAGCGCTTCGCACGCAGGGCCGGCGAGGTCGACCGCACGCCGGGCTTCCAGGCGTTCGAGCTGCTCCGGCCGGTCGAGGGCGAGGACCGGTACCTCGTCTACACGCGGTGGGACTCGCAGGAGGCCTTCACGGCGTGGACCGAGTCGCAGGCGTTCGGCAGGGGGCACGCACAGCAGCGTGCCGACGGGCCGGCCGCCTCCGGTGGCGAGCTGTGGACGTTCGAGGTCGCCGAGCGCAGCGAGCGCCCGGCAGACCAGAGGTGACGAGCGGTCACTGGGTCCTGCACCTCGACGCCGACCTCGACGAGGTCGAACGACACTGGGCCGAGCTGTCGGACGCGGGGATGGTCGGCGCGGCGGAGGTCGACGGCCGGGCGGCCGTGTACTTCACCGAGCGCCTCGAGGACCTGGCAGTGGCCGGCCGGTGGGAGCACCTCGCCGCCCGTGACTGGCAAGAGTGCTGGCGTGCAGGGCTGGCACCCGTGCGGGCAGGGAGGTGGACCCTCACGCCGTCCTGGCTGGCGACCGGTGCGGCGGACGAGCTCGTGCTCGACCCGGGCCAGGCGTTCGGCACCGGCCATCACGAGACGACCGCCGTCTGCCTGGAGGCACTCGACGCGATCCCGCTGGAGGGCAGGACCGTGCTCGACCTCGGGACCGGCAGCGGGGTGCTGGCCATCGCGGCGGCGCTGGCGGGCGCCACCGTCACCGCGGTCGACACCGACCCGCTCGCGGTCGAGGCTGCGACCGGCAACGCCGCGCGCAACGGAGCGCGGGTGACGGTCGCCCACGGCAGCGTCGGCGTGGTGGCCGGCCGCACGTTCGACGTCGTGGTCGCCAACCTCGACAGCGCCACGCTGGCCAGGTTGGCGCCGGCGCTGCGCGAGGTCCTGGCGTCCGACGGCACCCTGGTCGCCAGCGGGGTCGGCAATGAGCGGTCCCACGAGGTCCGCACGGCGCTCGAGCACGTCGGGCTGGAGGTGGTCGCGACTGCCGGCGACGAGTGGACGCTGCTGCGGGCCGTGCGGGCGGAGCTGTGAGCACGGACGCCCGCTCGGACACCGCGGTCGAGGTGGTGCTCGACGGCTTCGCCCACGGCGGCGCCGCTGTCGGGCGACTTCCCGACGGACGGGCCTGCTTCGTCGACTACGGCGTCCCTGGCGAGCGGGTCACCGTCCGGATCACCGAGCAGCGACGGCGGTGGGCGCGGGGGACGGTCGTCGAGGTGCTCGACCCGTCGCCGGACCGGGTGGCGCCGCCGTGCCCGCTCTTCGGTCCCGACAAGTGCGGCGGGTGCAGCACGCAGCACATCGCGGTGCCGCGCCAGGCGGAGCTTCTGGGAACCGTGATCGCCGACCAACTGCGACGCATCGGCGGCCTCGAGCCGCCCGATGGGACCGTCGAGGTCATCACCCCCCACAGCCCGGACGGCCTCGGCTACCGCAACCGCGCCCGGTTCGCGGTGACCGACGACGGGCGGCTGGGCTTTCGCCGGGCCCGCAGCCACGACCCGATCGCCGTGGACGACTGCCCGCTGCTCGTCCCCGCGGCACGATCCGCGCTGCGCGAGATGGCGCAGGGGTGGTACGGGGTGTCGGAGGTCAGGCTGCAGGCTGGCACCGCCGGGGACACCGCGCTGGCGGTCACGACGACCGGGCGTGACACGCGGGTGCCGTCACACCTGCCGGCAACGCTGCCGCGCCGGGACCGCAGAGCACGGCCGGACGACCGCGCCCGGGTCCGCCAGGACGTGGCCGGCCACACGTTCGTGGTGAGTGCGTCCAGCTTCTTCCAGGCCAGCACCGCGGCGGCCGAGGTGCTGGTCGGTCTCGTCCGCGAGCTCACGCCCGTCGCCGCGGGCAGCCACGTCGTGGACTGCTACGCGGGCGTCGGGCTGTTCTCGGTCGCGTTGGCGTCCGAAGGCGTCCGCGTCACGGCGATCGAGTCGGACGTCGGCGCCTGCGCCGACGCCCGGATCAACGCCGCCGGCCTGCCGGTCGACGGCCACCGCGCCGACGTGGCGGCACCGCCAGCCGTCGACGTCCCGATCGACGCGGTGGTGCTCGATCCACCGCGGACCGGCGCCGGGCGGGTGGTGACCGACTGGATCGCCGGACTCGCGCCGCATCGCGTGACCTACGTGTCGTGCGATCCGGCGACGTTCGCACGCGACGCCCGGGCCCTGACCGACCACGGCATGAGCCTGGAGAAGCTGGTCGGAGTCGACCAGTTCACCCACACCGGCCGGGTGGAGCTGGTTGCAGGGTTCCGCACGCCGTGATCGTCCGGTGGTGGCTGGCCGTCCTCGCGCTCGCAGCGTTGCTGGGTGCGGTCCTCCAGCCGGCCGCGGTGGCCAGCGCGCGTCCGGTGCCGCTGGACCTGCCGCCCCCGCCGGTGACCCGTCCCCGCGCCACGGCCCGGGCACCCACGCATCCGGGTCTGGACAACCTGCTGGCGCGCCTGCAGCGCTCCCCCAGACCCGCCCCCGGGGTTCCGTCGCGCTGGCGGTCACCGCCGGTGACGGGGCGATGTTGGCGGAGTGACGGGCGCGCAGGCCGATGCTGCCCGCCTCGACGCCCAAGCTCGTGACCGCGGCTGCCGGGCTGCGCATCCTCGGCGCGGACCACAGGTTCGTGACCTGCGTCTACGCGACCCGCGCACCCGACGCGTCCGGCGTCGTCGACGGCGACCTCGTCATCGTCGGCGGCGGCGATCCGGCTTGTCCATCCTGACCTACGGTAGCCGGGTGAGCATGACCCGACCCGCCACACCGTTGCGCCGCCTGGCCGTGCGCACGGAACGTGGCGGGGTGGCGCGGGTCACCGGCCGGGTGCTCGCCGACGCGTCGGTCCTGGCCGACGAGCCGCTGGCCGGCGGCTGGCGGAACAGCTATCTGACGAGCCTGAACGCCACACGCGTGTCGGGCCTGACCGTCGATGCGGGCCTGCGGTTGTTCCGTCGCGACGGGCAGCTGCACGGCGCACAGCCGCCGATCCGGCGCGGAGGACCGCACACGAGCTCGACCGCCTGCTCGACCGACGCGGCGTCCGCATCACCGGTGCGCCGGCCGTCGGGCGGCTGCCGCGGGGTGCCGTCGAGGTCGCCCGCATCGCCAGCCCCCCACTGTCGGAGCTGCTCGCGCACACCCTGCGGTTTAGCGACAACCACCTGGCGGATGGCATCTTCCGCATGCTCGGTGCGGCGATCGGCGACCCCACCTGGGGCGGCAGCGCGGACGCCGCGCGGGCGGCCCTGGCGGACGTCGGCGTCGCCTGGCGTGGCCTGCGCCTGGCGGACGGCTCGGGCCTGTCCCGCCGCAACCGCCTGTCCGCGAAGGCGCTGGTGGAGGTGCTCGCGGCCATGGCCGACGGACCGTTGCGCCGTCGGTGGCTGCGGCTGCTGCCCGTCGCGGGCCGGACCGGGACGGTGGCCGGCCGCCTGACCGGCACACAGGCCCGGTCGGGTGCACGCCAAGACGGGAACGCTGCACGACGTGCGTGCGCTCGCGGCCACCGTGCCCAGTCGCGGCGGGCACGACCACCACATCGCCATCCTCGTCAACGAGGTCCCGACCTACGACGACGCTGTCGCCGCCCGACGGCTCGCTGACGTCCTCCCGCTCGCCGTCGTCGCCGCGGACGACGGTTGCCTCGGACCGGTCCGCGCCCCAGATGGCACCGACCGCCGGCCGCCCGAGCACCACATCTGCGGGGAGCCGGGACCTACGCGCTCGCGCGCCACGGTCGTCACGCGGGCCGTAGGGGAGGGCCTCGACCGCCCTGGAGAACGAGAGAGCCGCAGGTGATGCGGCGGAGGGGTCGTTCGTTGGCATCACCTGCGGCGGGTCCGCTTGCGCAGACATCGGGAAGTATGTCGCAGCCCGAGATCTTTAGCAAACATTAGCGACGACCAGGGTTGAATCGTTGGATCGGGACCATGCACGAACCCGCGACGCTGGGATGGGCTGGCTTTACGGACTGGTGGACGCACGGTTGAATGGGCGTCAGCGGAAGGGAGGCCGCCAGCGGATGGCGCGCCACGTACCTGAGCTCCTCACGCTGCATCAGGCCGCTGAGCGGCTCAACGTGCACTACATGACCGCGTACCGGTGGGTGCGCAAAGGTGAGCTGCCCGCGTACAAGACCGGAGGACGACTTCGCGTCCGTCTGGCCGACGTCGAGCGCTTCCTCACCGAGCGGCGGCTCGACGTCGCCATGAGCATCGTGTCCACCAACCAGACCGATTGGGACCGCCACGTCGACCGCCTGGTCGCGCACCTGCTGGCGGGCGATGACCGAAGCGCCCACGCGGACGTGCAGAAGGTGATCTCGGACGGCGCCACCGCGGGCAACGCCTACGTCCGCCTCATCACACCGGCACTGCACCGCGTCGGCACGGCGTGGGAGCACGGCGAGATCACGGTCGCCGAGGAGCACCGTGCCAGCCAGATCTGCGTCTCGATCGTGGCGCAGCTCAGCGACATGTTCCGGCGCAGCGGTGCCCCACGCGGGACCGCGGTGACCCTGACCCCGCCCGACGAGCGGCACGCGCTGGCCTCTGCGATGGTGGCCGACTTCCTGCGTGGCGCGGGGTTCACCGTCCATCACCTCGGCTCGGGCGTGCCAGCGAGCGACCTGGCGATCTTCCTGAAGGTTGTCCCCGCCGACCTGATCTGCTTCTCCATCACCCAGTCCATCCCGATCGAGGAGTACCACGAGCTGATGCGCGCCTGCCAGGAGGCCAACCCCGAGACGGCTGTGATCTTCGGTGGCCAGGGCGTCGATGAGGAGGCGGCAACCGCGGTCGGCGCGACGGTCCTGGTCGACATGGCCGGCCTCGCCGTGCACATCGAACAGCTCTGACCGACCCTGCTGGTGCGGGCGTTTGGGCGCACCGCCGGGTCGCAACGATGACTCGGTAGGACGCGCTCCCGGGGCGTCGCACGAGCACACGCATGAGCAGAACGGACGCAACGTGCAGCGGATGGCGGTCCTCACGAGCGGCGGAGACGCGCCGGGCATGAATGCGGCGATCCGTGCAGTCGTCCGGTCAGCGGACGCCCGCGGCGTCGAGGTCTACGGCGTCCACCGGGGGTTCGAGGGCCTCATCGACGGACGCATGACGTTCCTGAGCGCCCGCAGCGTGTCCGGCATCCTGCACCTCGGTGGCACGATGCTCGGCTCGGCACGGTCGGAGCGGTTCCTGACCGTCGAGGGACGGCGCAAAGCCATCCGGCAGCTCGAGGCCCACCAGATCGAGGGGCTGATCATCATCGGCGGCGACGGCTCGTTCCGCGGCGCGGATGCGTTGTCGCGCGAGAGCGGGATCGCCGTCGTCGGCGTGCCGGGCACGATCGACAACGACCTGTCGGGGTCCGACTTCACGCTCGGCTTCGACACCGCGGTCAACACCGCGCTCGAGGCAATCGACCGCCTCCGCGACACCGCGGCCAGTCATCAGCGGGCGTTCTTCATCGAGGTCATGGGCCGGGCCAGCGGGTGGATCGCACTGTGCTCGGCGATCGCCGGCGGCGCGACCGAGGTGCTGGTGCCCGAGCGCCCGACCGACATCGACGAGCTGCAGGACCGCATCCATCAGGCGTTCGCGATGGGCAAGCAGTACTGCCTCGTGGTCGTCGCCGAGGGTGACGACGCGGGCGGCGCCTTCGAGGTCGCACAACGGTGCGGCGAGGGGCTCTCCACGCTGAGCCACCGCGTGACGACGCTCGGACACGTGCAACGCGGCGGCCCCCCGTCGATGCGTGACCGCATCCTCGCCGCCCGGCTGGGTGACGCCGCCGTCTCGGCGTTGCTCGACGGCGAGGACCGGGTGATGGTCGGCGAGATCCACATGGAGCTTGTGCGCATGCCGCTCGAGGAGGCCTGGAGCACCGTGCACCACATGCCTGCGGACCTGCTGGACCTCATGGACCGCCTGGCACGCTGACGGTGCGGCGAGCGGCGCGCTCATCTGGAGAGAGCTTCGAGCCGCGCCTCGAGATCGGCACGCGGGACCGCGCCCAGGACCCGTTCACCGGTGCCCGCCTCGGCGTCGATGAAGAACCATGCGGGCTGGGCGACCACACCGAACTGCCGCCAGACCTCGCCGTCGACGTCAGCGATGGTGACCATGTCCTCCAGGCCGTGGCGCGCCACGAAGTCCTGCATGGCCGGGGGCTGGTCCCGGCTCGCGACGCCGATGATCTCGACCCTGTGGTCGTACTGTTGCACCACCTGTGCAACCTCGGGAGCCTCCCGATTGCACGTCGTTCACCAGGGCGCCCAGAACCAGAGCGCGAGGTCGTCCCCGGCATACTCGGCACCGTCGAGGCTCGTGCCGTCCACGAGCGTCACGGTGCCGAACGGCGCGGCGGGACCCGCCGACGGTCCGTCCGTGCCGACAGGTTCCGACCGCACCGTGCCGGCGGAGCCTGCGCTGCCGGTGCTGGACCCGTCGACGGTCGTGTCGACCGTCGCCGACCCCCCGCAGCCGGCCACGAACGCCCCGACGACCAGGAGCAACAGCACTCTTCGCACGTCCCCAAGGATATCGACCCGCTGGACCCACCGTGCCGAGCGGGACCGGAACCCTGAGGAGCGCGCCCTGGGGCCTCCCGTTGACACTGACTGACCGGTCGGTTAGTCTCGTTCTCAGTCGCCGTGTGGGGAGCCCGACCGATGAGCAGAGGCAGCCTGTCCAACGACGAGATGCGGGAGCGCATCGCCGCCGGACGCCTGGTCGAGGGCGTCGAGCACGCGTCGGAGGACTACCTCAAGGCGCTCGAGCGGACGCTGATCGTCTCCGCGGACACCGAGCTCATCAGCGCCCCCTCGTACCTGGGCGCGGCCTCCGCCGCCCCGAACGCGTCCAGCTACATGTCGATCGTCTCGATCATCCAGGACGAGGTCGGGCATGCCCACATCGCCTACCGCATGCTGCGCGACCTTGGCGTCGACGTCGACGAGCTCGTCTACGGGCGTCAGCCCCACGAGTTCAAGCACCCCTACGCCTTCGACGTGCCACTCGAGACCTGGCCCGAGATGATCGTGGCCAACGCGTTCTACGACCGTGCCGGCTTCGTGCTGCTGTCCGACGTGTTCGAGCACACGACGTTCGCGCCATGGAAGCGGGCGCTGGTCAAGGTCGACCGCGAGGAGACGTTCCACCTCCGCCACGGCGAGCGGTGGATCGCCAAGCTCTCGCGGGACGACGACGCGAAGCGCAGCATCCAGCAAGCTATGGACTGGATGTTCATCCTCACGCTGGAGTGGTTCGGTCTGCCCGACGCGTTGAAGCGCCACACCGACCAGGTCGGCTACAGGCTGAAGGGCAAGACCAACGACGAGCTGCGCCAGACGTGGATGTCTGCGGTCGTGCCGTTCTGCATCGAGCACGGCTTCGACGTGCCCGCCCACTTCGACGCCGAGGCGGACCGGTACGTGATCGACTGCGCCTTCCCGATGGACTTCGACCCCGAGGCCAAGCAGTGGGACCACGCGAAGGGCGAGATCACCTGGGAGGAGGTCATGACCCGGTGGCGTGGCCGAGGCCCGGCCAACGAGCGGTTCGTCCGGCAGCTCCAGCGCGGCGTCGACCAGCTGTCGCGGGCGGCGTAGGCGATGACGGCGGACATGCTGCGTGACCGGGCGGTCGGGCACTGCGACGGATCGGTCGACCGCCCCACAGTGTGGTCCGCGCTCGAACGGGTCGAGGATCCCGAACTACCGCTTTCGATCGTGGATCTTGGCCTGGTCCGCCGCCTCGACATCGCGGACGGCGTGGTGGTCGTGGGGCTGACCTACACGTCGCTGGCGTGCCCGTGCGTCGAGATGATCCGCGAGGACGTCGAGGCGGCGGTCCGCACGGTGTCCGGCGTGCGGTCCGTGCGAGTCGACGACGTCCTCGAACCGTGGTCGCGCAACGACGTGACGCCCGAGGGACGCGAGCTGCTGCGCGCCGTGGCGGTGGTCTGAGATGGCGCTGCCAGGGCACGAGGGGATGCGCGCCTACGAGGTGTATGTCCGTCACGACAAGGAGCCGCAGCTGCACCAGGGGGGCGAGGTCCAGGCGCACAACGACGACGACGCGGTGATCTTCGCCCACACGCTGTACGACGAGCGCCGCTGGCAGGACATGTTCGTGGTACCCGCGTCCGCCGTTGTCCGCCTGATCGAGCCGGAGTAGCCAATGGAGTACCTGGTGTTCGGCAGGACCGAGTACGCCGAGCCGCTCGCGCTGGTCACCACCGTCGAGGCCGCGTCCACGCCGACTGTCGACTACCTGGGCATCGGCGGCGACTGGCTCGAGCTGACGCTCGTGCCTGCCGACGAGATCATCTGGATCCTGCGCGACGGCGTACCGGTCGGCGGCGATCTGAGGGTGCGGGCGAGCGCCAGCGAGCCGGAGGGCGGGGACCCCAGGGTGCGGGCGAGCGCCAGCGAGCCGGAGGGCGGGGACCCCAGGGTGCGGGCGAGCGCCAGCGAGCCGGAGGGCGGGGACCAGAGAGAGGCGCTGGCATGACGTCGCCGTACGCCGAGGCCACCCGCGAGGCCGCGGTCGACGACGGGATCGCCAACCTGATCGGGGTCGTGGCTGACAACAAGTACCACCTGGGGCGCTGGTTGTCGCAGTGGGCGGTGGGTGCACCCGGCCTCGAGAGCGCGGTTGCCGCGGCGGGCATCGCCCAAGGCCATTTGGGACAGGCCCGCGCGCTGTACCCACTGGTCGACGAGCTGATCGCCGGCGGGTTCGGCCGTCCCGACGAGGGCCGGACGCGCCGCTACAACATGTCCGCGCTCGACGACCCGTTCGAGACGTGGGCGCAGGCGGTCGCCACGATGTTCCTGGTCGATCCCGCACTCGACGTCGTGCTGCGTGCGCTGCACCCACCGTTGGAGGACCAGTCGCGCCGGCTGGACCGTGTGCTCGACGAGTCGCGCTTCAACATCGAGTTCGCCCGCGGCCGTCTGGTGGAGCTGACCCGACGGTGGGAGCACGGGCGCAGCCACCTGACCGGCCCGCTCGCGTCCGTGCTGCCCGAAGTGCTGTGCTGGTTCGGGCCCGCTGACGAGGAGGGAGTGCGCATCCTGCGGGAGGCGGGCGTGCTGTCGGCCGACGGCGCGGGCATGCGCAATGCGTACCTCGACATCGTCGCCCCCGTGCTGCTCGAGCTCGACTACCACGTCGGTGTGTCGGGGCGACCCGGCGACTGGACCTACGAGGAGCTGCCGTGGCAGGACTGGAACCCGCTCCAGCGCCGCCTGGAGACGACGGACTGACCTGCCCCTGGTGTGGCTCGGGCGACGTCGAGGAGATCGCGGCGTACGGCTCGCTGCTCATGACCGCGCAGTGGTACTGCAACGCGTGCCACAGCCCGTTCGAGCGGGTCCGCCACCGTGGCGCCGCCGACCGGGGGTCGCACGACGATGGGTGAACCACTGCGCATCCACACCGAGGACGCGGCCCGGTGGATCACGCTCGACCGGCCGGAGGTCCGCAACGCCCTCGACGTTGCCACGGGGGACGCGCTGGCCGCGGCGCTGATCGAGGCCGCGACCGACCACGACGTGCACGCGATCGTGCTGACCGGCACCGACCCCGCGTTCTCCGCCGGCGGCGACCTCGACCGGTTCGACGAGACCGACCACACGGCGTTCCGGTTCGCCAGCCACGAGCTCACGCAGGTCATCGGCCTCGCCGAGCGGATCGAGAAGCCGGTGGTCGCCGCGATCAACGGAGTCACCACGGGTGCCGGTGCGCAGCTGGCGCTCGCGTGCGACGTGCGGATCGCATCGCACCGGGCCCGCCTGCTGTGGCGCGAGGGGTACCTGGGCCTGCTGCCCAGCCACGGCGGCATCGCCCGTCTGGTCCAGCTGATCGGCCTGGGCCGGGCGCGCGACCTCGTGCTGGGTGGCTACGAGCTCGACGCCGCGGACGCGCACCGGTTCGGCCTGGTCAGCGAGGTCGTCGCCCACGATGTGCTACACGATCGCGTCCGGGCGCGTCTGGCCCTGATCGCGCGCCGCAGCCCTGACGCGTACGCCGTGACCAAGCGCGTGCTTGGGGCGGTTGGCGGCCTGCCCCTGGCGACCGGACAGGCGATCGAGACGCTCGGGCAGAGCCTGCTGGTGGGCACCGACGAGTTCGCCGACCGGCTGGAACGCGCCCGCGAACGCCGGTCAGGCGGCGCCGAGCAGGCGTAGCAGCCCGGCCTCGCAGCGGGCCCGGTAATGCTGGTGGGTGGTCCGCCAGTCGTCCTGCAGCCACGTGAGCAGCGTGCCCTCGATGTAGGCACGCATGGCTGCGGCCGCGTCGTCGACGCCATCGACGTCGAAGGCACCCCGCGCGACCCCCTCGGCGATGATCTCGGCATACAGGCCGTTGATGATCTCGTTGGTGACGGCCGACAGCTCGCCGAACGACGGCACCCGAGCGGCGTGCTCGACGAGGTCGAGGTACACCAGCGTGAACTCGTGGTTGCGCTCCGGGTCGACGAAGATCGCCTCGACCAGCGCTGCCACGGCCTCCGTCGGCTCGGACGTCGCGGCCAGGCGAGCGCGAATGCGGTCGGCGGTGCGCACGAGCGCCCAGCGCATGGTCGTCAGGAACAGCCGGTCCTTCGACTTGAAGTGGTACAGCACGAGGCCCTTGCTGACACCCGCCTCGTCGGCGATGTCCTGCAGCGACAGCCGGTGGCCACCCTGGCGGGACATCACCTTGTAGGCGCTGCGCACCAGCGCCTCCTCGCGCGGCGACAGCTCCGGGACGACCTCCGCTGCACTCATGACGTGCGCCTTCCTGTGGCACGCGCAGCGTGCCTGGTCGCGTTGGTTCGCGAGGCGAGATGGCCCCATCCGCGGTGGGTCGGTCGAGGATCCGGGCACACGCCGTAGAGGGGACCGCCGCTGCCAGCACTCATGCGCCCTCGTAGGCCGGGCGGCGCTTCTCGGTGAACGCCGTCATGCCCTCGTGCGCGTCGGCGGTCCCGAACAGCGGCGCCAGTTGCTGGAGCTCGCGCTGCAGTCCCTCGGCGAGCGGTAGGTCGACACCGTCGTGCACGGCCCGCTTGACGGCCGCCATCGCGAGGGGGGCGCCGGCCGCCAGCGTGCCGGCCAACTCGCCGACGACGTCGTCGATGTCGTGGGCCCGCACCAGGCGGTCGACCATGCCGAGCGCGTGCGCCTCGGCCGGGTCGACCGCGCGGCCGGTCAGCATGACGTCAAGCGCACGCCCCCGACCGATCAGGCGTGGCAGCCGCTGGGTGCCCCCGGTCCCCGGCAGCAGCCCCAGGGTGACCTCGGGGAGGCCGATGCGGTAGCCGCCCTCTGCGGCGACGCGGATGTCACACGCGAGCGCGATCTCGTAGCCGCCGCCGAGCGCGTGGCCCGCGATCTGGGCGATGAAGACGGGCGCCTCCGCGGCGAAGCGGTCGAAGACCTCATGGGCGCGACGGACCATCGCGTTGTTCGCGTCCGCGTCGCGATCCAGGAAGCCCTTGACGTCGGCCCCTGCGGAGAAGAAGCGCTCGTTGGCCGAGGCGACGACCGCGACGGGGGCGTGCTCGGCGACGACGACCCCGATGGCGTCGTCGAGCTCGTCGAGGAACGCGGGGTCGTAGCTGTTCGCCGGCGGCCGGTCCAGCGTGATTCGGCCGATGCCGTCCTCGACCGCTGCGGTCACTGCCATGCGCGCCTCCTCGCCTACGTCAGACCGCCGACGACGACGGACTTGGTCTCGACGTACTCCTCGAGCGCCTCGAGTCCGTGCTCCTTGCCGAGCCCGCTCATCTTGGTGCCGCCGAACGGCAACTCGTCGTAGCCGTAGTGCAGCTGGTTGACCCAGGTCACGCCAGCCTCCAGGTCGCGCATCGCGCGGTCGATCGCCGCCGCGTCGGTCGTCCAGATCGACGACCCCAGGCCGTAGGTGGTGTCGTTGGCGCGCGTGATCGCCTGGTCGAGGTCGTCGACGCGCCACACCGGCAGGACCGGTCCGAACACCTCCTCGGTCGCCAGCCGCGAGTCCGTGGGCGCGTCGACGACGACGGCGGGCTGGAAGAAGCTGCCCGGCCCGTCGATGGCCTCGCCGCCCACCAGGACCTTCGCACCCCGGTCGACCGCGTCGGCGAGCTGCGCGACGAGCACGTCGCGCTGCGCCGCCGTGTGCAGCGGCCCGATCGGCAGCTTGGGCTTCTCGGGCTTGGCGGTGCCGGGACCCGGCTCGTACCGGCCGACGCGCGCGACGAACTGGTCGAGGAAGTCGTCGTAGACATCGGTGTGGATGAACGCCCGCTTCGGCGCCAGGCACGCCTGCCCACAGTTCCAGTAGCGGCCGATCTGGATCATCTTGATCGCGCTGTCCAGGTCGGCATCGGGCAGGACGATCGTGGGATCCGAGCCACCCAGCTCGAGGCTGACGTGCTTGAGCGCAGGCCCGGCGGTCTCCATGATCCGCTGCCCGGTCGCGGTCTGGCCGGTGAAGGCGATGCGCCTCACGTCGGGGTGGGCCACGAGCGCGGACCCCGTGTCCGGGCCACCGGTCACCACGTTGAACACCCCCGCCGGCAGACCGGCGTCGGCGCTGAGCTCGGCGACCTGCAGCGTGGTGAGCGGCGTCGTCTGCGCGGGCTTGGCCACAACCGTGTTGCCGGCGGCCAGTGCGGGGCCCAGCTTGTTGGCCAGCAGGGTCAGCGGGAAGTTCCACGGGATGATCGCGCCGACGACGCCCAACGGCCGGCGGACGATCAGACCGTAGGCACGGCCGAACTGGCTGGGCAGGTCCTGGTAGCTGCCGCGGACCTTGGTCGCAGCCTCGGCGTAGTAGCGGAGGCCGGCGATGAAGTGGGCGAACTCGCCGTTGGCCTCGAGGATCGGCTTGCCCTGCTCCGCGACGAGGCTGGACACCAGCTCGGAGCGATGCTCCTGGAGTCGGTCGGCGAACGACCGGAGGAGGCCGGCGCGTTCGGTGGCGTCCGTCGCGCGCCAGGTCGCCGAGGCCTCCCGCGCCGCGCGCACGGCGCGATCCACGCCGTCGGCACCGGCTTCGGGCACCTCGTCGATCGGCTCATCGGTCGCGGGATCGGCAACGGTCAGACGACCGCCGTCACCCTCGGCGTGCTCGCCTGCGATCCACATGTCAGCCACGTCGAACTCCTTCGTCAGATGCCGGACGGCGGGCGTCGCGGAGGCCGGTCGCGCTCGCCCCCGACACCTGCGCCCGGTCCGGTCGTCGACCCGGACACCTGTATCGATCTCCCCGGGCCCTCGGACATCGATCGCCTGCAGGACGGGAGTTCCGTGGGACCAGGCCCCACGAAGCATAACTGACTGACCGGTCGGTCTGTCAAGGCACGTCCACCGCCACGCCGTCGGCCAGCGCCCGTGCGACCGGCGGGGGCCAGGGGCAGGCGCGGCCGTCACCGTCGATGAAGACCACCACGACGCGGGCAGTCGCGATCAGCGTGTCGCTCGACGCCAGGCGCGCCTCGTAGGTCGCCGACGTCCGCCCGACGCGGGCGACCTCCAGCGTGATCGCGGCCGGCCGGTCGAAGTGCAGCGGCGCGAAGAACTCCGCTTCGAGGCGACGGCGCGGCGTGTAGCCGAACGTGACGTCGACGATGCCGAGATCGCGGTGCAGCTGCGCCTCCGCCGCCTCGACGAAGCGCCACAGCGTGCTGTGGTGCCAGTAGCCGGCGGCATCCGTGTCGATCCACTCCAGCTGACGTTCGAGCGTGACCGTCGCACCCACGTCGCTCCCCGATGTCTTGACACCCCTGACTGACCGGTTAGTCTACGCGACACCCGCCACCGGGACGCATCCCGGTGCCCGGCGGCGGCTGGAGGGCCGTCATGGATCCGCACCGCAACATCAGCCTGCTCACCGACCGCAACCTCGACGCCGGCCGTGCCGACAAGACCGCCCTCATCACGGGCGACGGTGGCCATGTCACCTTCGCCGAGGTGCACGCACTGGCCTCGAGGTTCGCCGCCCGCCTGCGTGACCGCGGCGTCCAGCGCGAGCAGCGCATCGTGCTCGTCATGGACGACACCCCCCGCTTCCACGCGGCGTTCCTGGGCAGCATCCGCGCCGGCGTGATCCCGGTGCCGCTCAACTTCCTCGCCCGAGCGTCGGATTTCGCCTACGCCATGTCCGACGCGTACGCGGCGCTCGCGGTCTCCGACGCCGCGTTCCTGGACAAGGTCGGACCGGAGGCCGAGCGCCTGGGCGTGCCCGTGCTGATCGGCGGCAGCCACGACGCCGACCCCGAGGACTCGGTCGACGCGTGGATCGCCGACGGTACGGACCACGTGGACCCGCTCACCAGCCACCCCGACGACCCGGCGTTCTGGCTGTACTCGTCGGGCTCGACGGGGCGGCCCAAGGGCGTCGTGCACCTCCAGCACGACCTCGCGGTCACCTGCGAGCGGTACGCGGTGGGCGTCCTCCACCTGTCGTCGAAGGACCGCGTGTTCTCGACCACGAAGCTGTTCCACGCCTACGGGCTGGGCAACGGGCTGTCGTTCCCGCTGTACGTCGGTGCAACGGCCGTGCAGATGACCGGACGCCCGACGCCCGACAAGGCGCTGGCCACGATCGAGGCGCACCGGCCGACCGTGCTGTTCTCCGTCCCCGCGCTGTACAACGCGATGCTCGCCCACCCCGACGTCGACACACGCGACCTGTCGAGCGTGCGGCTTGGCGCGTCGGCCGCCGAGGCACTACCGGCCGACGTGTGGCGTCGTTGGCACGACCGCACCGGCACGGAGATCCTCGACGGCATCGGCTCGACCGAGATGCTCCACATCTACTGCTCGAACCGGCCAGGACAGGTGCGACCAGGCTCGTCGGGCACACCGGTGCCCGGCTACGAACTGCAGCTGCGCGACCCGGACGTCGTCGGTGGGGTCCTGGAGGGCGAGGCGGAGGGCGAGCTGTGGGTCAGCGGCGCGAGCGCGCTGGCGTACTACTGGCACAACGACGCCAAGACCCGCCGCGCGCTGCAGGGCCGGTGGTTCTTCTCGGGCGACCGCTACCGGCGGGATGCCGACGGGTGCTACTGGTACGAGGGCCGGGCCGATGACATGATCAAGGTCAAGGGTCTGTGGGTCAGCCCCATCGAGATCGAGAACCGCCTGATCGAGCACGAGGCGGTGCGTGAGGCGGCGGTCGTCGGCGTCCCCCACGACGGGCTCACGACCATCGTGGCTCACGTGATCCTGGCCGAGGGCCACGAAGGTGACGACGAGCTGAGCACCCAGCTGCAGGACTGGTGCAAGGCGGAGCTGCTGCGCTACCAGTACCCGCACCGGATCCACTACGTCGACGACCTGCCACGGACCGCCACCGGCAAGGTGCAGCGCTTCAAGCTGCGCGCGGACGCCTGACGGCCGCCGCATGCTCGACGGGATCACGGTCGTCGACGTCCACCAGCACATCGTGTCCGTCGGCTCGTTGAAGATGCCGTGGGACGAGTGGGCGCCGCCGCACCTCACCGGCCTGCGTCGCGACGAGATCTACCGCCCCGACGGCACCGTCGACCCTCAGCGCTACGTCGCGCACCTCGACGACCAGGGCATCGACGTCGCGCTGCTGATGGCCGAGTACAGCCCGCGGGTCACCGGGCTGCAGACCATCGAGGACATGGTGCCGCTCCGCGACGCCGCACCCGACCGCGTGGTTCTGATCGCCGCCCTCAACCCGCACCTGCACTTTCCTGCGCAGGCCGAGCTGGACCGCCAGCTCGGCCTCGGCGCAGTCGCGCTGAAGCTCCATCCCGTACACGGCGACTACGCGGTCGACCGCCGTGACCTGTACCCGGTGTACGCGCGATGCCGTGATGCCGGCGTGCCCGTCGTCGTCCACTGCGGCACCAGCAACTTCGCTGGCGCCACGAACATCCGCGCGGATCCGGCCCCGCTGCTCAACGTGGTGCGCGACTTCCCGGACCTGCGCCTCGTGCTCGCCCACGGCGGGCGAGGCTGGTTCTACGACCAGGCGGCCTGGATGGCGCTGACGTTCGAGCACGTCTGGATCGAGCTGTCGGGACTGCCGCCCCACCGGCTACCCGACTACTATCGCGCGATCGGGTTCGAGCGCCTCGCGCCCAAGTGCATCTTCGGCACCGACTTCCCCGCCATCCCCGGCCTGCGCAAGAATGCCGAGGCGGTCGCCGGGCTCGGCCTGCCCATCCACGTGCTCGAACGCGTGCTGTGGCGCAACGCCTCCGAGGTCTACGGCCTCGACCGGCTCCCGGCACTGGCGGCGCGTCTGCCACACTGACGGCATGTGCCCTGCATGTGGCGCCGTCGTGCGGTCCGGTGACCGCTTCTGCGCGACGTGCAGCGCGTCCGTGTCCCCCGGCGCCGCGACCCGACGGGCGGGGCGCCACGCCGTCTCGGGCGAGCGCAAGGTCGTCACCATCCTGTTCGCCGACATCGTCAACTCGACCCGGGTGATCGAGGACGTCGACCCCGAGCAGGCCGTGGCGCGGCTGCAGCCCGTCCTGGACGCGATGACGGCGGCGGTGCACACCTATGACGGCATCGTCAGCTCCGTCATGGGCGACGGCGTGCTGGCGCTGTTCGGTGCGCCGGTGGCACACGAGGACCACGCGGTCCGTGCGGCGTACGCGGCGCTGGACATGCTGGCGGACGTGCGCGCGGCCACCGACGGAACGATCGACATCCGCGTCGGCGTGCACACCGGCGAGGTCCTCCTGCGGACGATCGAGACCGACCTCTCCCGGGACTACACCGCGCTGGGTCCGGCGGTGCACCTGGCCTCGAGGATGGAGCGGATGGCCGGGCCGGGACAAGCGCTGCTGACCGCGCATTCCGCCAGGCTGACCCAGGGCTTCGTCGAAACCGAGTGCCTCGGCGCGATGCCCGTGCGCGGGTTCGACGAGCCGTTCGAGGTGCACCGGCTGGTCCGCCGCACCGGTGTCGTCGCCGTACCATCCGCTGATCCCGCTGCTGCTCGGGGAGTCGGACGGCCATGACGGCCTCGACAGGACGACCGTCCGCGGTCAGCTGGCCGCGACCGTGACCACGGTGGCACCGACGGTGGGTGCCACCGCATCGACGCGCTGGTCGCCATGGTCGGCGGCGAGCCTGACAGGGCCGAGTGGGCCGTCCTGGACCCACCGCGCCGCCGGCGGCGCATCCGCGACGCCGTCCGCGCCGTGATCGGCGAGGCCGCCCGGCGCCGAACCGAGCTGCTCGTCGTCGAGGACCTGCACTCGATCGACGAGGACACGCAGGCCGTCCTCGACGACATCGTCGCGGCCGCGGTGGACGCCCGATCCATCTGGTCGTGACCTCCCGCCCCGGCTACGACGATCGGTGGATCGACCGGTCGCACCACGATCAGATCCATCTCGAGCCACTGCACGATGACGCAGCCGACGACCGGGTGCGTGCGCTGCTGGGCGCCACCCCAGCGTCGCGCTCCTGCACCGGGCGCTGCTGGCACGGACCGGCGGCACGCCGCTGTTCGTCGAGGAGACGGTCCGGGCGTTGTCCGACGCCGGGACACTGACGGGTGAAGCCGGTGCGCACCGCTTCGTGGGTGATCCCGAGGTCGCGGCGAGCAGGCGTTCGGCGTCGTCGTTGCGGACCAGGTGACGGTCGAGCCAGCCGGCTCCGTGCAGCAGCTCCGCGCTCGTCCGGTCAGGCGTGCCCCCTCGGCGCCCAGGGGCACCCGGGTCCGCCAGCGGCGCCACCGGATACTCCCGCTCGAAGCGCAGCCGCAGGGGTGCGCGGCTCGTGACCAGCGTCCGCAGCGCCGGAACATCCGCCAGGATCCCGCCGACCTGGCGCGTCGGCCGTGTCACCGAGGTCGGCAGTCACGGTCCTGTCACTGCCCTGCCACGCCGTCACCCGGCGCGGCACCCGCTTCCATGATCGCGCACGGTGACCCCCAGCGGAAGCGTCAGCTTTCCCAGGCCCGCCCGTCGATCAGGCGGCGGATGTCACCGAGCGGGTCGTCGCCGGTCACCGGCACGACCACCGGCAGCGCGCCGGCACGGCGGTAGGCGCGGCAGCGAACCGCCAGGTCGTCCTGGCCGGTGTAGAGGGCGGCGACCATGCCGGCGGGCAGCATGGCTGGCGCCTCCCGCAGCCTGCCCTCGGCATGGAGTCGGTGGACCCGGTCGACCACGTCGCCGAACCCCAGCCGGCGGTAGTGGCGCGCGTACGGCGCGGCCATCGCATACGATGTCAGGTCGCGCCGCACCCGGGCGTCGCCGTCGGGCGTCGCCGCGGTCCACACGAACGCGAGCACGTCCACGCCGTCGGGGGCGTCGACGACGGTCTCCGGGGGTGTGTGGTTGAGGACGACACCGTCGGCCGCCTGCAGCGCCAGCGCCGCCATGTTCGGTCCGAGCGCCGCAAGAAGGACGCGGACATCCGCCCCGGCCGGGACCGGCAGGCGGAACGATCCGCGCGGCAGGCCGTCCAGCACGGCCCGCAGCGTCTCGAGCCGCACCCTTGTGGTGTCGAGGCGCGGGTCGTGGGCGCGTCCGTGCCAGTCGCCCACGATCTGGGGCGATGACGTCCCGACGCCCAGCAGAAACGGTGCACCCGCGATCTGCGCAACGGTCGTCGCGGCCATCGCCATGGTCGGCTCGGTGCGTGAGCCCAACGGCATGATCGCTGTGCCGAGACGGACGCCGGGTCGCCTGGCCGCCAGCGCCGACGCCAGCGCGGGCGCGTGGAACCCGCAGACCTCGGTGAACATGACCGGGTCGAACCCGGCGTCGACGGTCCGTTCGAGCAACCCGAGCGCCGCGGCCGCATCGACGCGCAGCACGCCGGGGAGCGCGAACCCGATACCCGCGGTGCGGCCGGTCACGCTGCTGTCCGTCATGGCATCCTCCGTCGGCCGGTGCGCACGGTCAGGCTCCGGCAGGATCGGCGTGCGCTGCCCGGCTCAGCCCGCCGCCCGTTCAACCGCGGTGGCGGACCGGGCCACACACCTGCCAGTCCGGGGCCGGCGCGGTGTTCGGCACCTGACCGGTCAGATCCGCGATGACCATGACATGACCCTCCCTCGAACCGTCCCG
Organism: Euzebyales bacterium; assembly: GCA_035461305.1. NCBI lineage: Bacteria > Bacillati > Actinomycetota > Nitriliruptoria > Euzebyales > Euzebyales bacterium. Next base: position 69,389 of record DATHVN010000157.1, read on the forward strand.
CACGGTGCCTTTGTCGGGTACTCCTGGGCCGAGACCGGCTCAGCTGTCGACGTCGGCTCGCGGGCCGCGTGCATCGTCAGTCGGGGAGGAGGCGCCGCACCATGTCCGGCCGCGCCACCGGACGGCGTCATCCGACGGTCAGCCGCGCGATCAGCAGCCCCACCAACGCACCGACGCCGACGAGCACGACGATCGTCAGCGCCTGGGACCGTCCGCGGGTGGCCGCATCGACCTCACCCTCGATGCGGACCCGCTTGCGACGGGCCCACGGTTCGACCGCAACCGGCACGGGCCTGCCGTCGGCGCGCCACAGGGGGTTGAGTGGCACGGGACGACCACCCCGTACGCGCAGGTGCGGCCCCCGCAGCCCGAACGCCGCCGACGTCGGCACCATCGCCTCGATCTCGGACCACGGGACGTGCCTCGTGCCCAGGAAGGTGAAGGCGACCCCGTCGCGGTCCACGACGAGCCGCGATCGCCAGATCAAGGGGAGCACGAGCACTGGCCACAGCGCCAGGCCGAGCATGCGGGCGTTGCCGTCGCCAGTGACCAGCGACGCCACTGGAGGCCCGATCAGCAGGACCACCAAGCCGATGGAGCCGAACAGCAGCCAGCGTGGCGGACGGGCGTCGACCGGCTCCGGCTCCGGCCTGCGCTTGCGACGAGCCACCGTGCGACGTCCGATCCTCGTCAACTCCATGTCCGACGACGTCGTGGGACCTGCGGCACGGCGTCGCCCGGCTGGCAGCAATGTACCAACGGACGCCGTGCTGGGTACCGTCTGCGCCAGGCGATCGCCGTCCAACCAAGTCGACGGAGCGCCAGCCAATGTCCACGGCGAAGCAGGCCTCCACCAACGGGTCGCGTCGACCGACGGGCCCGTTGGCGACGATGCCGACACGCCTGTGGCACGTCGTGACGCCGTTGGTCCACCAGGTGCTGCGCACGCCCGGGCTCGGGCTGGCCCGCGGCATGCAGGCGGCGCTGGCGCCGCCTGGGACCTCGCCCTGGCAGGCTCGCGCTACTCCGCCGTGGTGGCACGGATCTGGACCGACGTCGCGGTGGACCTGGTGTCGAGCATGCCCTCGCTGACCACGGACCCGGCGCGGCCGATGCGCGTCGTCCCCGCCTCCTCAGCTCACCGTGGCGGCGTCCGGTATCCCGCGCTGCGGTGAACCGTCGGCCGTCGGCTTCGTACCACGAGGTAAGTCCCTTCCGGACCCACGCCTCGTGCGACGACCGCGGCGTGACGACTCCGCTCGGTGCGGACTGACGACGGAGACAACGATGCGAAGACGACTGACGCTCGCACTCGCGGCGGCGCTGCTGGTGCTCATGATGGCACCCGGTGCGCTGGCCCGACCGACGACCTACACCGCCCACCTCACAGGTGCCCAGGAGGTCCCGGCGGTCGACACCAACGCCGTCGGCCAGACGGTCCTCCGCTTGAACGCCGACGGCACGGCGCTTTCGTGGCGAAGATCGACGACGTGACCCAGGCGCACATCCATCTGGGAGAGCAGGGCGAGAACGGCGATGTGGTTGCGTTCCTGTTCGGTTTCGTCGACGAGGGGGTGACCGCGAACGGCGTGCTCGAGACCGGCACCATCACAGACGCCGACCTCGTCGGCCCGCTGGCGGGCATGTCGCTGGCCGACCTCGTGGCCGAAGTCGACACCGGTGGCGCGTACGTCAACGTCCACACCCTGGAGCATCCGGGCGGCGAGATCCGGGGTCAGATCCGCTGACGCTCCCCGACGTGGGGACACGTCGCACCCGGTGCGCATCGTGTCCCCACGACGGCCGCTCCGCGCAACCCGGGGACTCGAAGGTCAGGCGCGCATGCGGTGGCCTGCCGGGTCGAACAGGCAGGTGTCCTGGCGGCGCGCCCGGCGCCGGACGCCGACCACCTCGATGGCGAAGCCGCCGTCGACGTCGGCCAGCGGCGCCGGCACGTAGCCCAACGCCACCGACGCCCCGGAGCAGTGGGCGTAGCCACCGGACGTGACCCAGCCGACCACCTCGTCGTGGTGCCAGATGGGCTCGTCACCGATCACGTCGGCGTCGTCGGCATCGACCGTGAAGGTCATCAGCCGGCGCGCCGGTCCCTCGTCACGGATGCGGGCGGCGGCGTCGCGGCCCACGAACTGACCCTTGTCGAGCTTGACGAACATACCCAGACCGGCCTCGTACGGGTCGTAGATCGGCCGGTACTCGGTGGCCCACGCGCCGAACGACTTCTCCAGCCGCAGCGAGTCCAGCGCCCGCGCGCCGAACAGCCGCAGCCCGTGGCGCCCACCGGCCCGCATCAGGACGTCGAAGAGCCGCTGCTGGTAGGCCGGCTCGACCCACAGCTCGTAGCCGAGGTCGCCGGTGAACGAGATCCGCCCGAGCACAACGGGCACGGCCTCGACGGTCGCGCGCCGGATGTCGAGGAACCGCAGCGCCGATCCGGACACGTCGCCGTTCGTGACGTCGTCGAGCAGGTCGCGTGCCGCCGGTCCCGCGATCGACAGCCCGCACAGGTTGGGTCCGAGGCTGGCGTAGCGCACCGACCCGTCGCCCGGCAGGCGGGCGTCGAACGAGCGTTCGTAGTACTGCTCGGCGGCACCGGTGCCGAACACGAGGAACCGCTCCGACGCCCTGTCCGCCGCGTCGGCCGGCGTCGCCGGCAGCGCTCCCACGGTCAGGTCCCCCGCGAGCTTTCCGTGCGCGCTGAGCATCGGGGTCAGCGCGATGCGCCCGACCGGGGGGATGCGGTTGGCCAGGATCCCGTCGAGGAAGTCCCGCGCGCCGGGACCGGTGAACAGGAACTTGGCGAACCCCGTCGTCTCGGTCAGCCCGACGCCGTTGCGCACCGCGCCGCTCTCCTCGGCCACGCACGCCCAGGCGTTGGAGCGGCGCAGGGTCGGCGTCTCGACCCGCTCGAGGCCGTCGCGCTGGAACCACAGCGCGTACTCGAGCCCGTAGGCGGCACCCCACACCGCGTTGGCAGCGTCGAGGCGGTCGTGGATCGGTGACGTGAGCAGGGGACGTCCGGCCCGCAGCTCCTCGTTGGGGTAGGCGATCTGGAAGCGTCGGCCGTAGTTCTCGCGGACCTTGGCGTCGGTGTAGGCGGCGGTCGCGAAGTCGCCGAAGCGTGCGACGTCCATGCCCCACACGTCGAACCCGGCGTCACCGTGCGTGATCCAGTTCGCGAGCGCCAGCCCGACGCCGCCGCCCTGCGACAGGCCCGCCATCACGCCGCACGCCACCCAGTGGCCCCGCTGCCCGCGGACTGGACCGATCAACGGGTTGCCGTCTGGGGCGAACATGAACGGCCCGTTGACGACCGTCCGGATCCCAACCTCGTAGAAGATCGGGAAGTGCTCGAAGGCGACCGCGAGGTTGTCCGCGATCCGGTTGAGGTCGGGCGGCAGCAGCTGGTGGCCGAAGTCCCATGGCGTGGTGTGGGGCGACCAGGGCACGCCGTCGGGCTCATAGGTCCCGAGCAGCAGCCCGGTGCCCTCCTTGCGCATGTAGACCTCACCGGCGAAGTCCATGGCGTGCAGGCCGCTGGCGGGCCCCGTGACGTTCCAGTCCTCCAGCTCGGGCACTGACTCGGTCAGCAGGTACATGTGCTCCATGGCGAGCACGGGCAGCTCGATCCCGCACATGCGACCGATCTCGCGGGCCCATAGCCCGCCCGCGTTCACGAAGTGCTCGCACGTGACAGTGCCTGCGTCCCCGCAGTCCAGCACCCAGTCGCCGTTGGCCAGGCGGCGGATGGCCTCGACGCGCGTGTGCTGGACGACCTCGGCGCCCGCGAGCTGGGCCGCCTTCGCGTAGGCATGGGTGACGCCCGACGGATCGACGTGGCCCTCCATCGGGTCGTACAGCGCCCCGACGAAGTGGCGCTCGTCCATGAACGGCAGCAGCTTCTTGGCCTCAGCGACGCCGATCAGGTCGGTGTCCATGCCGAGGTAGCGGCCGCGCGCGTGGGCCATGCGCAGCCAGTCCATGCGCTCCTCGGTGTCGGCCAGCATCAGGCCGCCGGTCAGGTGGATCCCGCAGTCGTGGCCGGATGTGCGCTGGATCTCCTCGTACAGCCCCACCGTGTACTGCTGGAGCGCCGCAACGTTCGGGTCGCCGTTGAGGGTATGCATGCCGCCAGCGGCGTGCCAGGTCGATCCCGAGGTCAACTCGGAACGCTCGAGCAGCATCGCGTCCGTGATGCCGACCCTGGTCAGGTGGTACAGCACGGAGGCGCCGACGACACCGCCTCCGATGACCACCACCCGTGCGCTGGTCCTCATGCTGGTTGCCTGTCGCTGACGCTACGCGAGGCACGGGACGTGTGCCCTCCGCTGAGGCCGCCCGAGGCACCGAACGTCTGCCCACCGCTGCCACAGCCCGAGCCACGGGACGTGTGCCCACCGCTGACGCTGCGTGAGCCACTCATGCTGCTCCTCGTGTCAGAAGTCGGTCGCGACACCGCCCTCGGCCACCCGCCGGGCGACGAAGTCGTCGAGCTCGGCGACGACCTCGGGTGAGACCGGCGGGGGTTCGTAGGCGTCGAGCAGCTCGCGGACCCGTCGCCGGGCGTGGTCGAGCGCCGTCGGGCTGCCGACTTCGGTCCACGCCTCGAAGTTCCGCCAGTCCGAGATCGCCGGCCGGAAGAACGCGTCGCGGAAGCGCGCCTGGGTGTGCTCGACGCCGAAGAAGTGGCCACCGGGCCCGACCGCGGCGATCGCGTCGACGGCGAGCGCGGCGTCGTCGACGACCAGCGGGTCCAGGAACGCGGCCACCATGTGCAGCAGGTCGGCGTCGACGACCATCTTCTCGAACGACGCCCGCAGGCCGCCCTCCATCCAGCCGGCGCCGTGCAACACGATGTTGGCACCGCCCATCACCGCGCCCCAGAGCGAGAAGACGCTCTCGTACGCTGCCTGCGCGTCGACCGCGTTGGCAGTGCACACGTTCGACGACCGGTAGGGCACGCTGAGCCGGCGTGCGAGCTGGCCTCCGACCAGCGCGGCCTGCATGAACTCCGGGGTTCCGAAGGCGGGTGAGCCGGACTGCATGTCCACGTTGGACGTGAACCCGCCATACACGACCGGCGCGCCCGGACGGACCAGCTGTGCGAAGGCGATGCCGGCCAGCGCCTCGGCGTGCTGCTGGACCAGCGCCCCCGCGATGGTCACGGGCGCCATCGCGCCCGCCAGTGTGAACGGCGTGATGATCACGACCTGGTTGCGCGCGGCGTACTCCATGACGCCCTCGAGCATCGGCGTGTCGTAGCGCAGCGGCGAGCTGGCGTTGATCACGGTGTGCACGGACGGTTGGGCATCGAGGGTGGTGTGGTCGACGCGGCGGACGATGCGCACCATCTCGAGGCAGTCGCGGTTGCGCTGGGCGCCGAGGCTGTAGACGTGGGGCACCTTGTCGCTGGCAGTGAGCAACGTCCGGGTGGCGTGCAGGTGACGGACCGACGGGTGCCAGTCGACCGGTTCGACCGGGTAGCCGCCGTGCAGGTGGACGGCCGACAGGTGCTGGCTGAGCCGCACGAGGTCGGTGTAGTCCCTCGCGTTGCCCTGGCGGCGTCCGCCGACCTCGTCGCCGACGTAGGGCGCGCTGGCGACCGCGGTGAATGCGATGGCGTCGCCGCCGATCTGGAGGTCGTGGCGGGGATCCGGCGCGTGCAGCGTGAACGTCGCCGGGGCGTGGCCGACGAGCTGCATCACCAGGTCGCCGTCGAGTCGGACCCGCTCGCCGTCGACCTCGGCACCTGCGTCCGCCCACAGCTCGCGGGCCCGGGGGTGCAGGAAGTCCAAGCCGGTCTCGGCGAGCACGCGCAGCGCGGCGTCGTGGATGGCGTCGAGTTGGTCGTCGGACACGGCGCGCACCGGCGCGAACGACCGGCGGGGCTGCCGCCACGGAGGTTGGGCCGGTGCGCCCGCCGGCGCGCTGCGACCACGGCGACGTCCCGTCCGACGCCGGGCTCCGACGTCCTCCGAGGTCACGGCCGGCCCTCGGGCGCGGTCCGTCCGATCCACGCCCGGGAGATCCGGCCGGCGGCGTCGCGGAGGTGCCACTCCACATCGGCGACAGTGTCCTCGGTCGGGAACCGGTAGGACGGCCCGTAGACGTACAGCGCGCCGACCGCGCCGCCGGTGCGGTCCACGATGGCGCTGGCGACGCTGGACAGCTCGTCGACGTAGTCGCCGTGGCTCCACGAGACCCCCGTCCGGCGGGCCTCCGCCACCCCCGCGCGCACCCGGTCGGGATCCGGCGCACCCTGCAGGACACGCTCGATCTGTGCGTCGGGCCAGGTCGCGAGCAGCGCGAATCCGGAGCCGCCACCGAACAGCGACCAACGCGTCCCGTACCAGTCCTCCGCCTGCACGGGCCGTGGCGCGTCGACCTGTGCGATGGTCACCGTCTCGTCGTCGACCTGGATCGACAGTCCGACGGCCTCGTCGACCGCCGCGACCAGCTCGACCATGTGCGGGTGGGCCAGGCCGCGTAGGGAGGGCGCGACGTCGCCGGTCGCGACCATCGACGTGATCGCCGGCCCGATCCGGTAGACCCCGTCGTCGTCACGGCGCAGCGCGTCGACATCAGCCAGCGTCGAGAGCAGCCGTGCAGCGGTGCTGGTGGGCAGCCTGGCGGCCTCGGCCAGGCCGACCAGTCCGCGCGGCTTGTTCGCAACCTCGCCGAGGAGGGCGATCGATCGGACAACGCTCTGGACTGCAGCCATCTGGCCGCGTAGATTACCGCTTCATGGTAGGAAGTCCAGTTGTTCCCACTGTGCGGGAATCCTGGATCGGCTCCATGAAGATGCATGGACCGGCTCCGCCGGAGGAGCAGGGCGCAGGATCAGGGAAACGCCATGCCCAGCCACGACGTGGACGCGGTGGTCATCGGTGCCGGCGTCATCGGCGCGGCGGTCGGCTACGAGCTGGCGCGGCGGGGCCGGCGCACCCTCAACGTCGACGCCCTGCCGGCCGCCGGCTTCGGTTCGACCAGCAACTCCTGCGCGATCGTCCGGTTCACGTACTCGACCTACGACGGCGTCGCGATGGCCTGGGAGGGCCTGCACTACTGGACCGACTGGCCCACGTACCTCGACGCCGAGGACGAGCGCGGCCTCGCCACGCTCGTGCAGTGCGGGACGCTGCTGCTCAAGGACCCCGGCGGGCACCACGAACGTGTCGTGCCCCTCTTCGACGAGGTCGGCATCCCTTACGAGGACTGGGACGCCGACACCCTGCGTGCGCGCATGCCCGCGTTCGACCCCGGTGTGTTCGGTCCGCCCAAGCGGGTCGACGACGACGCGTTCTGGGACGAGCCGACCGAACCGCTGCCGGGCGCCATCTGGACGGCCGCCTCGGGGTACGTCAGCGACCCCCAGCTCGCCAGCCACAACCTGCAGCGCGCGGCCGAGGCCAAGGGTGGCCGGTTCCTGTTCTCGACCCGCGTCACGGGCATCGACCGGTCCGACGGCCGCGTCAGCGGCGTCACCCTGGACGACGGTTCGCGCGTGTCGGCACCGGTCGTGGTCAACGTCGCCGGCCCGCACTCGGCGGTGGTCAACGACCTCGCAGGCCTGGCGGGCACCATGCGGATCCGCACCAGGCCCCTGCGCCACGAGGTGCACCACGTCACCGCACCGTCGTCGCTGGACTACGAGCGCACCGGCGTCCACGTGTCCGACGGCGACACCGGCGTCTACTTCCGCCCGGAGACAGGCAACAGCATCCTGGTCGGCTCCGAGGATCCGGAGTGCGACGCGCGCGACTGGGTCGACGACCCCGACGAATTCGACCGCTCCATCACCGCCGCGACGTGGGAGGCCCAGGTCCTCCGCCTGGCCCGACGGATCCCCTCGCTGGGCGTGCCCAACCAGCGCCGCGGCGTCGTGGACCTGTACGACGTCGCCGACGACTGGATCCCGATCTACGACCGCACCGACCTCGACGGCTACTACGTCGCCATCGGCACGTCCGGCAACCAGTTCAAGAACGCGGGCGTCGCTGGCCACTGCATGGCGGAGCTGATCACCACCGTGGAGGCGGGTTACGACCACGACGGCGATCCCCTGACGGTCGAGGGACGCTACACCGGCGCCCCACTGCACCTCAGCTCGTTCTCGCGCAACCGGGAGATCAACCCGGACAGCTCGTTCTCGGTCAACGGATGAGACCCGACGAGACGATTGGAGACGCCGGTGGGTGACGAGGAGCTCGACCTGACCACGCTGCCCGACGAGACGATCGGAGACGCCGGTGGGTGACGAGGAGCTCGACCTGACCACGCTGCCCGACGACGAGCTCGTCGAGCAGATGCACGATGACCTCTACGACGGGCTTGCCGGCGAGATCACCGATGGCACGCGGATCCTGCTGGATCGCGGGTGGGCGCCCCAGCGCGTGCTCAACGACGGCCTGGTCGAAGGCATGCGCATCGTGGGGATCGACTTCCGCGACGGCATACTGTTCGTGCCGGAGGTCCTGCTGGCGGCCAATGCCATGAAGGCCGGCATGACCGTGCTGCGGCCGCTGCTCGCCGAGACCGGCGCCGAGACGATCGGCAGGGTCGTGCTCGGCACGGTCAAGGGCGACATCCACGACATCGGCAAGAACCTGGTCGGGATGATGCTGGAGGGAGCCGGGTTCGAAGTCGTCGACATCGGCATCAACAACGACGTCAACGCCTACATCACCGCGCTCGACGACGCCCAGCCCGACATCCTCGGGATGTCGGCGCTGCTCACCACGACCATGCCCTACATGAAGGTCGTCATCGACGAGTTGGCTGAGCGCGGCCTGCGCGAGCGCTACATCGTGCTCGTCGGCGGTGCGCCGGTCAACGAGGAGTTCGGCCGCGTGGTCGGCGCCGACGCCTACTGCCGCGACGCCGCGACCGCGGCCGAGACCGCCACCGCGCTGGTGCTGGCCCAGCGGGCGGCACGGGCGGGCTGACGCGTGCGGTCCCGGGTGCTTGTCGTGGCGTGCGGGGCGCTCGCGCGTGAGCTGGAGGCGGTCGTCGCGGCCAACGGCCTGACCCATCTCGACGTGGCCTACGTCACGGCGGATCTGCACTCGACGCCCGCACGGATCCCGGCGGCGGTCGAGGAGCGGCTCGCCGCCGCCGCCGACCGGTACGACGAGGTCTTCGTCGGCTACGGCGACTGCGGCACCGGGGGGCAGCTGGATACCCTGCTCGGCCGCTACGGCGCGCGACGCTTGCCCGGCGCCCACTGCTACGAGTTCCTGGCGGGCGGGGAGACGTTCGCGGCACTCCACGACGCCGAGCCCACCACCTTCTATCTGACCGACTTCCTCCTGCGGCAGTTCGAGCGCCTGGTCTGGCGTGGTCTCGGGCTGGATCGCTGGCCGCAGCTGCGCGACGACTACTTCGGCAACTACACACGCCTGCTGTACCTCTCGCAGTTCCCGCCCACCGCGCAGCGCCTGGCAGAGGCCCAGCGCGCTGCCGACCGACTCGGGCTGCGCCTCGAGCACCGCCACGTCGGCACCGGCGATCTGGCGCCGACCCTGCTCTCCATCGGCCGTCGACCCCGACGAGGATGTGCCGCATGACCCCAGCAGCGAAGCGGTAGGTCACATGACATGACCTCAAGCAGCGAAGCGGTAGGTCACATGACATGACCTCAAGCGACAGGTGACGTGACATGGCACACACCCGGGTGAGCTCGGCCACGCGCGAGGTCGTTATCGGCGTCGACCAGCCGTTCGTCGTCATCGGGGAGCGCATCAACCCGACCGGCCGGCGCGTGCTGGCCGAGCAGATGGCCGCCGGTGACTTCAGCCGGGTGTGCGCCGATGCGCTGGCCCAGGTCCAGGCAGGCGCGGCGGTGCTGGACGTCAACGCGGGCATCCCGCTCGCAGACGAGCCGGTGATCCTCGCCGAGGCCGTGCGGCAGGTGCAGGCCGTGACCGACGTGCCCCTGTCGATCGACTCATCGGTCGTCGCGGCGCTCGAGGCGGGGCTCGACGCCTACGAGGGCAGGCCGCTGGTGAACTCGGTGACCGGCGAGGAGGACCGGCTCGAGACGGTCCTGCCACTGGTCGCCCGCCACGGCGCGGCGGTGGTCGCGATCACCAACGACGAGTCGGGCATCTCGCCCGATCCGGACGTGCGGTTCGAGGTGGCCCGCACGATCGTCCAGCGTGCCGCGGACCACGGGATCGCGGCCGACGACGTCATGGTCGACCCCCTCGTCATGCCGATCGCCGCCGTGGGCTCGGCGGCCCGCGACGTCCTGCGGCTGGTCGGCCGGCTGCGCGACGAGCTGGGGGTCAACACGACCTGCGGTGCGTCGAACATCAGCTTCGGACTGCCGGCGCGGGCGGGGATCAACGCGGCGTTCCTGGCCATGGCCATCGGCGCAGGCATGACCTCCGCGATCACCAACCCCCTGGAGCCCGAGATCCGGCGGACCGTCCAGGCCGGCGATGTGCTGACCGGCGTCGACGTGAACTGCGCGACGTGGATCGCGCGCCACCGGGCCGCCGGCGACGGTGAGGGCACGGCAGGACGGCGGCGGACGAACCGCCGTCGCACACGGGCCGGTGGGTGAGGCGACGCCGGGCGCGGCGATCGTCTTCACGCCCAGTGGCCGACGCGGGACCGTGACACGCGGGACCACCGTGCTCGACGCCGCCCGCGCCCTGGGCGTCGACCTCGACTCGGTCTGCGGCGGGCGCGGGCTGTGCGGGCGCTGCCAGGTCAGCGTCGGGGCCCGGCCGGGTGTGCCCGCCGATCCCGACCGCCTCAGCCCACCCGACCGGACCGAGGCCGTCTACCGCGGACGTCGACCGCTGGCCGACGGCCGGCGCCTCGGCTGCGCGGCCCGCATCGTCGCAGACGTCGTTGTGGACGTGCCCGCCGACAGCCAGGTGCACCACCAGGTCGTGCGCAAGGACGTCGGCACCCACGCGCTTCCGATCGATCCTGTGCTCCGACTGCACTACGTCACCGTGGCGCCGCCCGCACTGGCCGACACGGCCGGTGAGCTCGAACGCCTGCGCGACGCACTCGCGGACGAGTGGGGACTGACGGACCTGACCGTGAGGCTGCCGGTGCTCAGCGCTCTGCAGCCCGCGCTGGCTGTACGCGACCGTGGGGTCACCGTGGCCGTGCGCGACGGACGCGAGATCGCGGCGGTCTGGCCGGGGCTGCGCGACGCCGTCCATGGCGTCGCCTTCGACGTCGGGTCCACGACGCTCGCGGGACACCTCTGCGAGCTCGGCTCCGGGGCGGTGCTGGCGTCGACCGGGCGAATGAACCCCCAGATCGGCTTCGGCGAGGACCTGATGAGTCGCGTGTCCCACGCACAGCTGCACGCCGACGGCGCGGCGACGCTGACCACCTCGGTGCGCCGGGCCCTGGCTGCGATGGTGGCCGAGCTGTGCGCGCAGACCGGGGTCGACCCCTCGTCGGTGCTGGAGGTCAGCCTGGTCGGCAACCCGGTCATGCACCACCTGGCCTTCGGGCTCGACCCACGTCCCCTGGGCTCGGCACCGTTCGCACTGGCCACGACGACGGCGGTGACCGTCGACGACGGGCTCGGCCTCGGCGTCCACCCTGGCGCGCGCGTCTATGCGCCGCCGTGCATCGCGGGCCACGTCGGCGCCGACGCCGCTGCGATGGTGCTGGCGGAAGGGCCGCACCGTGGCGACGAGGTCACGCTGCTGGTTGATGTGGGCACCAACGCCGAGGTCGTGCTCGGCAACCGCGACCGGCTGCTGGCGGCATCGTCACCCACCGGACCCGCGTTCGAGGGCGCGCAGATCTCCAGCGGGCAGCGCGCCGCGCCCGGCGCGATCGAACGGGTGCGGATCGACCCGGCCACGCTGGCTCCCCGGATCCGTGTGATCGGCGTCGAGTCGTGGTCCGACGAGGAGGGCTTCGCCGACGCCGTCACCGCGACGGGCGTCACGGGCATCTGTGGCTCGGGGATCATCGAGGCCGTCGCGGCGCTGTTCCTCGCCGGCGCGATCACCCCCGACGGTCGCATCGTCGCCGTCGTGGAAACACCACGGATTGTCGACCGCGGCCGCACCCTGGCATACCGGCTCTGGGACGATCCAGTGATCGAGGTCACGCAGGCCGACGTGCGCGCGATCCAGCTCGCCAAGGCCGCGCTGCAGGCCGGGTGCCGGCTGCTCATGGACCGCCTCGGGGTGGCCACCGTCGACGCGATCCGCCTCACCGGTGCGTTCGGCAGCCACATCGACCCCGTGTACGCGATGGTCCTTGGACTACTGCCCGACTGCGACGTCGACCGCGTCGCTGCGGTGGGCAACGCCGCCGGGGTGGGCGCGCTGATGGTCCTGCTGTCTGCGACGGCCCGGACGGAGGTCGAGGCGGTCACCGCGCGGATCGAGAAGGTCGAGACCGCCGTCGAGGCGGCATTCCAGGAGCACTTCGTCGCCGCGATGGCGTTGCCTCACGCCACGATCCCGTACCCGCACCTGGCCGCAAGGGTCATGTTGCCCGCCCCGACCGCCGGGTCCGTCGAAGGCCGGCGTGGTCGCCGCCGGCGCTCCGCTGTGGGGAGTGATCCGACCGCATAGCGCTCCCTGGGCCCGCAGGCCGCCCCACCCGCACTCAGCGGCCGGAGCGGGCCGTGGCAGCGAGCGCCGCCTCGACCAGGCGCTCGACGCGGGCGGGGAACGACGCGAGGTCGGGCATCGCGTCGTCGCCGTACGCGCCGGAGTCGAACCGCGCGTACACGCCCTCGAGGATGGCTGCCAGCCGCCAGTAGGCCAGCGCGAGGTAGAACTCGACGTCGGCCAGGTCCCGGTCCGACCGCTGCGCGTACCGCTCGATGAGCTCGGCGCGCCTGGCGAACCCCGGCAGGTGCGTCGCGGCCTGCGGCAACGTGAGGAAGTCGTCGTCGGGGTCGGCCCAGTACACGCACAGGATCCCGAGGTCCGCCAGTGGGTCGCCCAACGCGCACAGCTCCCAGTCGACGACCGCGGCGACCTCGCCGTCAGGCGTGAAGATCACGTTGTCGAGCCGGTAGTCGCCGTGCACGATGCCGGCGCCCTGCTGGGTGGGGATGGCAGCGGTCAGCCGCCTGTGCACCTCGTCGAACGCCGGCAGGGGCCGGGTCTCGACCTGCTCCCACTGCCGCCGCCACCGGCGCAGCTGCCGCCCGCAGTAGTCCTCGCGGCGGCCGAGGTCGCCGAGGCCGACCGCATCGGGGTCGACCTCGTGCAGTGCGACCAGGGTGTCGGCCAGCGAGGTGCTGATCGTCGACCGCAGGCCGGGATCGGTGTCGGCCTCGACCTGCCCGGTGCTGCGGTAGATCGGCCCGGCGACATGGTCCATGACATAGAACTCGGCGCCGGTCACCGACGGGTCCGGCTCGTGGCCGACCACCGGCGGCACCGGCACGTCGCTGTCCGCCAGCGCGGCCATGATGCAGTGCTCGCGGCCCATGTCGTGGGCCGACTGGATGACCCCGTGCAGTGGTGGACGCCGCAGGACCCAGCGCCGGCCGCACCGGTCGCAGACATCGTAGGTCAGGTTCGACAGCCCACCTTCGATGCGGGAGAACGCCAGCGGCAGTTCGACGGCAGGCGTGTGGTCACGCCACCAGGTGCCAAGGGCGTCCGGGTCGATGCCGGGCAGGCCGGCGGCCCGATCGTCGTCAGCCATCCGCACCCTCGACCCGGGCGCGCAGGACGTGCTTCTCGATGTTGCCCGTCGACGTCTTCGGCAGCTCGCAGAAGTGGACCTCGCGGGGTGCCTTGTAGTTGGCGATGTGCTCCTTGACGTGGGCGATCACGGCGTCGGGCTCCAGGTGCTGCCCGTCGTGCAGGGTCACGAACGCGACGGGGATCTCCCCCCACTTCTCGTCGGGCTTGGCGACCACCGCCGCCTCGAGCACGGCGTCGTGCGTCTCGATCGCGTGCTCGACCTCGACTGATGCGATGTTCTCGCCACCCGAGATGATGACGTCCTTCTTGCGGTCCGACAGCTCCACGTACCTGTTCGGGTGCATGACCCCGACGTCACCCGTCCGGAACCACCCCGAACTCGTGACCTCGCGCGTCTGCTCGGCGTCCTCGTAGTAGCCGAGCATGACGTTGTTGCCGCGAAACGCGATCTCACCTTCGGAGCGGCCGTCGGCGGGGACGTCGCGGTCGTCGTCGTCGATCACGCGCGGCCGCTCGCCGACCACGTTCGCGACGCCCTGTCGGGCGCGCAGCGCGGCCTGCTCGTCCGCATCGAGGTCGCTCCACGCGGGCTGCCACTGGTTGATCATCACGGGACCGTACGACTCGGTCAGGCCGTACAGGTGCGTGACCTGCATGTTCAACTCGGCGAGCCTGGCGAGCAGCATCGGCGACGGCGGCGCGCCCCCGGTGTCGACGTGGATCACGCGCGGCGCGGGACCGTCCTTGGCAGCCTCGCTGTTGGCGATCATGTTCAGGACGGTGGGCGCGGCGCTCATGTGGGTCACGCCGTGCTCGCGGACCAGACGCCAGATCTCGTCGGCGTCGATCGCGCGCAGGCACAGGTGCAGACCTCCGGCGGCGCTGACCCCCCAGGTGAAGCACCACCCGCAGCAGTGGAACATCGGCAGCGTCCACAGGTAGACGCTGTCGGCCTGCAGCTGCGCCTGGAACGCCATCGCGAGCGCCTGCAGGTACGCGCCGCGATGGGAGTACATGACACCTTTGGGTCGCCCCGTCGTGCCGGACGTGTAGTTGATCGCCAGAAGGTCCAGCTCGTCGACGTCGACCCGCAGCTCGTCCGCGCCGTCGAGGAGGTCCTCGTACGTGTCGTCGTCTCCCCCGGCCTGGATCAGCTGGACGTCGTGGCCAGCCGCGTCCGCGGCGCCGCGGGCGACGTCACCCAGGGAGATGTCGTGAATCAGGGTTCGCGCGCCCGAATGCGACAAGATGTAGCCGAGCTCCGATGCCTTCTGGCGGCTGTTCATCGGCACCAGCACCGCGCCGGCCAGCGGGACGCCGTTGTGTCCTTCGACCAGCGCCGCACTGTTCGGCGCGAGCACCGCCACGCGGTCCCCGGGGTCGATGCCGCTCGCCGCAAGCCCGCCCGCCAGTCGTGATGCACGCGACCAGAACTGCGCGTACGTGTACGACCGGTCGCCGTCGAGCACCGCCGGGCGCTCGCTGAAGACGTACGACGCCCGCCGGAGGTAGGCGGTCGGTGTCAGCGGTTCGTACGAGAAGGGTGATGCGCCCACGTCCGAACGTCCGACCGCATCGCTGCTCGAGGTCATCGTCGGCTCCTGTCGTCCGCGGTGCCGCCGCCACACCCCTGCGTCGCGCCGCCTGATCACACCTTGCCCGTCGATCCTGCCCCGCGGACCTTGACGAGAACCGGCCGCCCTCGGTGGTTCATGAGCAGTCCACCGTGCGTACGGCATGCCGTGCCGACCAGGGACCCGACGCGCACGTCGAGCCGGGGAGGACGCCATGCGGTCGATGGCCAAGCCGTTCATCATCTTCGTCGAACGCTTCTATCCCGATCCGTTCGTCTTCGCGATCGCACTGACCTTTGTGGTGTACCTGATGGCGCTCGTCCTGACGGACGCGACCCCCCATCGAGGCGCTGTCGGCATGGGGCGGTGGCCTGGCACTGCTCCTCGAGTTCATCGCCCAGATCGCGATCACCCTGATCACGGCCCATGCGCTGGCGCACACCGACCCCGCGCAGCGTCTCCTGCGCCGCATCGGACGCATCCCCAACAGCCCGACCGTCGCCTACGGCGTCGAGGCGTTCGTCGGTGGGTCGGCAGCCTGTTCTGCTGGGCGTTCGGGCTGGTGGCCGGTGCTCTGGTCGCCCGTCAGGTGGCCGTGGAGGCACCTGGCCGCGGCCTCCGGCTGCACTACCCGCTGCTCGTGGCGTCGGCATATGCCGGCTTCGTGGTCCGGCACATGGGCTACTCGAGCTCGGCGGCCCTGTTCGTGGCGACGCCCGGCCATGCCCTCGAGGACCAGGTCGGCGGCACCATCCCGGTGACCGACACGATCCTCGCGCCCTGGAACGTGACCACCGCGCTGATCACGATGGCCGTGGTCGTCGTGCTGTGCGCGGCGATGCGCCCAAAGGAGGGCGACGAGATCATCGAACTGCCAGAGGACGTCCGCGCGCAGGCCGACGACGGGGACGGCGGTGGCGGTGGCGGCAGCGCCGGGACGGCGACACCAGGGTCGCGACCTAGCGGGAGCTGACCGTCGCCGAGCGTCTGGACGGCGCCCGCTGGATCACCCTGGCGCTCGGCGGCGCGATCGCTGCCTACCTGATCTGGTGGTTCGCCACCGAGGGACTGAACCTGACCCTCGACATCGTCAACTGGAGCCTCCTGGGGCTCGGCCTCCTGCTGACACGGTCGCCGATCCACTACGCGGGACTCGTCGCCGACGCCAGCACAACCGTCGGGCAGATCATCATCCAGTACCCGCTGTACGCGGGGATCATGGGGATGATGATCGACACCGGTCTCGTGTCGGTGATCGCCGACTGGTTCATGAGCATCGCGACGGCGAGCACTCTCGGGTTCTGGGCGTTCGTGTCCGGCGGCATCGTGAACTTCTTCATCCCGTCCGGCGGCGGGCAGTGGGCGGTCCAGGGGCCCATCTTCATCGAGGCCGCTGCCAACCTCGGAACCGATCCGTCGCGCATCGTGATGGGCGTCGCCTCCGGCCACCAGTGGTCGAACATGGTCCAGCCGTTCTGGACGATCCCGTTGCTGGTGATCGCCGGACTGCACATGCGCCAGATCATGGGCTACACGTTCGTCATCTTCTTCGCGACGTTCTTTCTGTTCGGGGGCGGCATCCTGCTGGCCGGCGCAGGCTGACGCTCCACCGTGTAACCCAGTCCCTGATACGATGAGTGGGCTACACGCTCGGGTGTTGTCCACACGTTGCGAGCGTGATCGGTCGACATCGCCCACGATCCGGGCGACCGTCCCGGCCATGACCACGTGGATCGCGCTGTTTCGACTGGCCGGCCACCAGCACGGCGCCGTCGCCCGCCACCAGGCGCTCGAGGCCGGGGTCCCGCTGTCGACGTTCGATGCACGGGTCCGCCGCGAGGCGTGGCCATTGCTCCACCGCACCGTTCGCCTGCTGCCGGGGACGGAGCCGACGCTGCGCACGCACGTCAGC
>DATHVN010000158.1 GCA_035461305.1 Euzebyales bacterium
TCGCCGGTGTCTCCGCCGGCGAGCTCCATCGGCGGGGCGTCGGGGGCCGAGACGGCCTCGACGGCGCGGAAGGTGACCTCGTCGGCCTCCTCGTCCACGTCCGCCACGATGAGCTGGCCGGTGTCGAAGTCGCCGAACAGGATCCGCTCGGACAGCTTGTCCTCCAGCTCGCGCTGGATGGTCCGGCGCAGCGGCCGGGCACCGAGCTGCGGGTCGTAGCCCTTCTCGGCCAGCCACCCCTTGAGGGAGTCGGTGAGCTCGAGGTCGAGGCCCTTGGCGGCCAGCTGGCGCTTCACGCGCTGGATCATCAGGTCCACGATCTCCTTCACCTCCTCCCGCGTGAGGGGGTGGAAGACGATGACGTCGTCGATGCGGTTGAGGAACTCCGGGCGGAAGTGCTTCTTCAGCTCGTCGTCGACCTGCCGCTTCATCTTCTCGTACATCGAGTCGTCGTCGGCCTGCACGAACCCGACGCTGGGCGCGGTCAGGTTCCGGGTGCCGAGGTTGGACGTCATGATCAGGATCGTGTTCTTGAAGTCGACCGTCCGGCCCTGCGCGTCGGTGAGGCGGCCGTCCTCGAGGATCTGCAGCAGGGTGTTGAACACGTCCGGGTGGGCCTTCTCCACCTCGTCGAACAGCACGACCGAGAACGGCTTGCGGCGCACCTGCTCGGTGAGCTGCCCGCCCTCGTCGTAGCCGACGTAGCCGGGCGGCGAGCCGATCAGGCGGCTGACCGTGTGCTTCTCCATGTACTCCGACATGTCGAGGTGGATCAGCGCGTCCTCGTCGCCGAACAGGAACTCTGCCAGCGTCTTGGCCAGCTCCGTCTTGCCGACGCCCGAGGGTCCCAGGAAGATGAACGAACCACTCGGCCGCTTCGGGTCCTTCAGGCCCGAGCGCGTCCGGCGGATCGACTTCGACACGGCCTGGATCGCCTCGTCCTGGCCGATGACCCGCTTGTGGAGCTCCGTCTCCATCCGCAGCAGCTTCTGCGTCTCCTCCTCGGTCAGCTTGAAGACCGGGATGCCCGTCCAGTTGCTGAGGACCTCGGCAATGTCCTCCTCGTCGAGGGTGAGCACGGTGTCCATGCCGTCGGACTTCCACTCGCGCTCGCGCGCGGCACGACGGTCCAGCAGCTTCTTCTCCTGGTCGCGCAGCTGCGCGGCCTTCTCGAAGTCCTGCTCGTCGATCGCCGACTCCTTGAGCTTGCGGACGGCCGCGGCCTCGTCCTCGAGGTCCTGCAGGTCCGGTGGCGCCGTCAGGCGGCGGATCCGCAGGCGCGAGCCCGCCTCGTCGATCAGGTCGATCGCCTTGTCGGGCAGGAACCGGTCGGAGATGTAGCGGTCCGCCAGGTTGCCCGCGGCGACCAGCGCGTTGTCGGTGATCGTGACGCGGTGGTGCGCCTCGTAGCGGTCGCGCAGGCCCTTGAGGATCTCGATCGTGTGCGCGACCGACGGCTCCTCGACGCGGATCGGCTGGAAGCGCCGCTCGAGCGCGGCGTCCTTCTCGAGGTGCTTGCGGTACTCCTCGATGGTGGTCGCACCGATGGTCTGCAGCTCGCCGCGGGCGAGCATCGGCTTGAGGATGCTCGCCGCGTCGATCGCGCCCTCAGCGGCGCCGGCCCCCACCAGGGTGTGCAGCTCGTCGATGAACAGGATGATGTCGCCGCGGGTCGTGATCTCCTTGAGCACTTTCTTGAGGCGCTCTTCGAAGTCCCCGCGGTAGCGGCTGCCCGCCACCAGCGCGCCCAGGTCAAGGGTGTACAGCTGCTTGTCGCGGAGGGTCTCGGGGATGTTGCCGGAGCAGATCATCTGGGCGAGGCCCTCGACGATGGCCGTCTTGCCGACGCCGGGCTCGCCGATCAGCACCGGGTTGTTCTTGGTCCGGCGCGACAGCACCTGCATGACCCGCTCGATCTCGCGTGTGCGACCGATCACGGGGTCGAGCTTGCCCTCGCGGGCCAGCTGCGTGAGGTTACGGCCGAACTGGTCGAGCACCGCCGAGCCCTTGGCCTCCTCGGAGCCGCCCGACACGCCGGCCTTGGTCTGGCCGGAGCCCGACTCGCCGCCGGCGTAGCCGCTCAGCAGCTGGATGACCTGCTGGCGGACGCGATTGAGATCCGCGCCGAGCTTCTGCAGGACCTGGGCGGCGACGCCCTCGCCCTCGCGGATCAGCCCGAGCAGGATGTGCTCGGTGCCGATGTAGTTGTGGCCGAGCTGCAGCGCCTCGCGCAGCGACAGCTCGAGCACCTTCTTGGCGCGCGGAGTGAACGGGATGTGACCGGCAGGAGCCGTCTGGCCCTGGCCGATGATCTCCTCGACCTGGTCGCGAACGCCCTCGAGCGAGATGCCCAGCGACTCGAGCGCCTTGGCGGCGACGCCCTCGCCCTCGTGGATGAGCCCCAGCAGGATGTGCTCGGTACCGATGTAGTTGTGGTTGAGCATCCTCGCCTCTTCCTGCGCGAGGACGACAACCCTCCGAGCCCGGTCTGTGAACCGTTCAAACATGCTTGCCCCCTGGCCGGGTGCTCTCGTCGAATCGTAGCACCGGCCCTCTTGACGCGCGCGGGGTCGGCTGTCGTAACGACACCGTGGGACGGGCTGTGGCTGGCACGGGGTGCTCCTGTCGGCGTGGATCACACGCGCTTTCGTCCGGCGTGCGGCAACCGGATCACCGGGTCGCACGGACGCAGGCCAACGCTAGCCGCCGGTGTGCCGAGCGTCATCTGAAAGTCACGAGCGGGTGGCCCTACGCGTGCCCGTCGTACGGGTCGGTGGTCGTAGCGTTCAGCGCGTCACCACCCTGACGTGGGCGCCCCAGGTGGCGTCCCGTCACGACTCCGCGGCGCCCACCAGCTGGGCGGGCGGCCCGGTGAACACGACGCGGCCGCCGTCGTGGCCCGCACCGGGACCGAGGACGATGACCCAGTCGGCGCGGGCGATCACATCGAGGTCGTGCTCGATCACGATGACCGTGCGGCCGTCGTCGAAAAGCCGGTCGAGCAGCGCGACGAGCGCGGCCACGTCGGCCATGTGCAGCCCGCCGGTCAGCTCTCGAGCACGAGCACGGCCGCATCGTTGCAGACGATCCGCCAGTACCAGCCGTCGGGCTGGAAGTTGGGGAAGTCGATCGGCCCCTCGCACAGGGTCCGGTCGCGGTCGACAGCGCGTCGACCTCGATCGCGGCCGCCCGGCCCGACGTCGACCTCTCGCGTCCGGGCACACGCCCTGGGCCTCGTTGAACGAGAACATGCCCGGGCCACCCACCTGCGGCGTCCCGATCCTGTGGAGCAGGCGTCACATGGCATAGGCGTCGGTCGCGGTGCCCACGGTCGACAGCGCGTTGGCGCCCATCGGCTCCTGGTCGACGACGATCGCAGCGGTCAGGTTGCGCAGCTCGTCGACGTCGGGCCGGGCCGGCGTCGCCATGAACGACTGCAGGAACGTGGTGCAGGTCTCGTTGATCAGCGCTGGGACTCTGCGGCGATCGTGTCGAAGACCAGCGACGACTTGCCGGACCCGGACACGCCGGTGAACACGGTCAGCCGCCGCTTCGTCAACCAGGTGTACTTCGGCTCCGGGGGATGTCGAGGTCGATCCCGCGCAGGTTGTGCTCGCGGGCACCACGCACCTCGATGTGCTCACGCATGGGCGCCCCCACGTCGGGCACGGTCATGGTCATCTGCTCACCTCCGCCGCTGAGAAACACCGTACACTATACGAAGTTGTTGCCGAGCGCGATTGCGCGCCGACGGGAGCCCACGACCAATGCCAGAGTTTGCCGGACGCGGCGACCCGCGCCGGACGATGGAGCTGCTGTGGGGGCGCACGCCACCCGCCGCGCGGGGGCCCGCCGCCGAGCTGACACCGGCCGACGTGGTCCGCGCCGCGATCGCGGTCGCCGACGAGGAGGGCCTGGCGCGCCTGACGATGCGGCGGATCGCGGAACGCCTCGGCCGCAGCACCATGTCGCTGTACACCTACGTCCCCGGCAAGCCCGAGCTGCTCGACCTGATGCTCGACGCGATCCACGCAGAGCTGCCCACCGCCTACGACCGCTCCGGCGGGTGGCGCCAGGCCGCGGAGGCGTTCGCGCGGGACCAGTGGCACCTCCTGGAGCGCCATCCGTGGTCGCTCGACGTCGCAGGCGGACGCACACCCCTGGGCCCGCACACGCTCGACGCCTACGAGGCGCAGCTGGCGGTGTTCGACGGGCTGGGCCTCGACGGCGTCGAGATGACCCGCGCCGTCGCAGCCGTGACGAGCTTCATCCGCGGTGCCGCGCAGGCCATCCACGAGGCCCGCACTGCGCAGCAAGCGACCGGCCTGTCCGACGACGACTGGTGGAACGCGCACGCGCCGTTGCTCGAGGAGGTCATGGACCCCGACTGGCCCGAACGGCACCCCACCGCCACGAAGCTGCAGCGCGCCCAGGCGTTCGACCACGCCGACCGCGACACCGACGACCCGATCCCCTACCTGGTCGTGGTCGCGCTCGACGCGTTCGAGTACGGGCTCGCGCGCATGCTCGACGGCATTGCCGCGCACATCGCCCGGCGCGGTGGGGTTCCGGCCTGACGGTGTGCGCCGGTCAGGCCAGGGTCACTCCGGATCGACCAGGCCGGTGCCGGACGCTGTGTCGTTCTCCTCGACCACGTGCGCCGTCCCGGTGTGGAACTCCGGCCGCAGTGTCGGGAACAGGATCACGTCACGGATCTTCGACACATCGGCCAGCAGCATGACCAGGCGGTCGACGCCGATGCCGAGCCCGCCCATCGGCGGCATCCCGAACTC
Source organism: Euzebyales bacterium (assembly GCA_035461305.1). Classification (NCBI taxonomy): domain Bacteria; kingdom Bacillati; phylum Actinomycetota; class Nitriliruptoria; order Euzebyales; species Euzebyales bacterium. The sequence goes on from DATHVN010000158.1 coordinate 4,794, forward strand.
CATCGCGCGCAGGTAGTCCTCGTCGACCGGCATCGCCTCCTCGTCACCGGCCGCACGCGCCCTTGCCTGTGCCTCGAACCGGGCGCGCTGCTCGTCGGGGTCGACGAGCTCGCTGAACGCGTTGGCAGCCTCGCTACCGGCGATGATCAGCTCGAACCGCTCGGCCACGCGTGGGTCGTCGCGGTGGCGACGGGCGAGCGGCGACACCTCGACGGGGTAGTCGATGACGAAGGTCGGCTCCCAGATGGCCGGCTCGGCGAGGCGGTCGCGCAGCTCCTCGATGACCCGGCCGGTGCCCCACGACTCGTCGACGCCGACGCCGTGCGCCTCGGCGACGGCGCGGACGTCGTCGAGGGGCAGGTCGTAGTCGAGGTCGGGTCGTCCTGTCACGTCACGCACGAGGTCGAGCACCGTGCGGCGTGGCCACGGCCCGCCGAGCTCGAGCTTGCGGCCGTCGTAGCTCAGGGTCGTGGTGCCGAGCACGTCGAGCGCCGCCCGCTGGAGCAGCGCCTGGGTCAGCTCCATGATGTCGTGGTAGTCGGCGTAGGCCTCGTAGCTCTCGAGCATCGTGAACTCGGGGTTGTGGCGTGTGGACAGCCCCTCGTTCCGGAACACGCGGCCGATCTCGAACACGCGGGGCAGGCCCCCGGCGACGAGGCGCTTGAGGTAGAGCTCGGGCGCGATGCGCAGGTACAGGTCGATGTCGAGTGCGTTGTGGTGGGTCACGAACGGCCTGGCGGCGGCACCGCCGGGCAGGGTGTGCAGCATCGGCGTCTCGACCTCGACGTAGCCGCGATCGAGCAGTTCGTTGCGCAGGGCCGCGATCGTCTTGCTGCGGATTGCGAAGACCCGCCGGGCGTCGGCGTTGACCGCCAGGTCGACGTGGCGCTGACGGTACCGGGTCTCGACGTCGCGCAGGCCGTGCCACTTGTCAGGCATCGGGCGCAGCGACTTGCTGATCAACCGCACCCGGTCGGCCATGACTGACAGCTCACCCCGTCGAGACCGCACGACCTCACCGTGGGCCGCGACCCAGTCGCCGACGTCGAGGTCGCCCACGCGCGCCATCGCCTCGTCGCCCAGGACCGCCAGCTGGCACATCACCTGCAGCTCCGCGTCGTCCTCGGCGAGGACCAGGAACACGAGCCGGCCGTGACCACGGCGGGCGATCAGACGACCGGCGACGGCGACGTGCTGGCCGGACCCCTCCCCCGCCGCGATCTGGCCGTCCCACCGCTCCATGACATCGGCGAGACCCATGTCGGTGTCGACGGCGACCGGATAAGGGTCCTGACCCGCGTCGCGCAGCGCGCGCAGCTTGGCGCGCCGCTCGTCTCTCAGCGCGTCGAGCCGGCTGCCACCGTCGTCGTTGCTGGTCATCACTGCTCCGGTGCCCGCCAGACCGACGCCGGTGGAGGTGGGGGTCGGTCGCGTGCATGATCGTCGTCCGACACGGCACACGCCGCGCGGTCGTCCAAGGGTACCCAGCGACGTCGCCTGGATGGGCGGCGGCCGGTCCGACCGTCGGCACGACGGAGGGCGCCACGATGGCGACGATGTCGTTCGAGCTCGGGACCGATCGGCTGTGCTACGCCAGTTCCGCCACGACGATCTGGATGCGTTCGCCACGATCCAGGCCGATCCCCTGGCGCGGCACGTTGGCGACGGTGAGCCGACCGACCGCGACGCTCCGGCGGTTGATGGCGCCGTTCCTGGGCCACTGGACCCTGCGCGGCCACGGGCAGTACGCCGTCGAGGAGCGCGCCAGCCGTGCGTTCGTCGGCCGGGTCGGACCGTGGCACCCCCGAGGGATGGCCGGGACCGGAGATCGGCTGGCTGATCGCCCGCGACATGTGGGCCGCGGCTATGCGCCCGAGGCGGCACATACCGTCGCCCCGACGGCCGTCGCCGAGCTCGGCGTCGACGGCTGATCAGCGGGGCGGCCCGACAACGCGGCGTCGGTCAGGGTCGCCGACAAGTGCGTGCGGTTCATGACCACCCGATTGACCTCCAGGGCCACCGTCGACGTCTATGCCCTGATCCCGGAAGCGCTCACGGCCTGGCCCACCACCGCATCAGGTGACGCTGAGTCCACGACCGAGCCTCTCATGGTGTGGGGTGTGACTGGATACGTCGAACATCATTTCGATACATGCGGTAGTCAGCCAATGTCATTGTCTGTGGATAACTACCGATACGTCCCACATCCAACGGAGATGGTGATGCTGTCTTGGCATCGTAGGCCGATCGGCGACATACGGTGCCCGGTAGGGTGCGGACACCACGGCAACGACAGAAGGACTGGGGGCACGGCGGATGGCGACGATGAACGTGTGGGTGCGATCGCTTGACGGGCACGTCTCGATCGGACGGCAGGAGCAGGGGCAGGTACTGCCTCTGGACCGTCCGGAAGCGACCGGCGGCACGGGGCTCGGCTTCAACGGCGGCCACCTGATGCTGCTGGGCTGGGGCGGGTGCTTCAAGAGCACGCTGATCGCCGCGGCCGAAGCGCGCGGCATCGACGTTCGCGGCCTCGAACTCACGATCTCCGGCGAGACCGCCGACACGCCCCACCGCTTCGAGCGCGTGACCATGTCGGTCTCCCTCGACATCGACGGTGACGAGCACACCAAGCGCAAGCTCATCGACATCGCCCGCAACGGCTGCGCGGTGTCGAACACGCTGCAGCGCGGGGCGGAGATGGACATCCAGCTCGACGCGTAGCAGCAGCCTACGGACCGTCCGTGGTCGACGGTCGAGGACCGGTCCGGTCGAGCTGGCGTGCGGTCTCGTCGCGCAGATCGTCGTGCGAGACGCCGACGGCGTCGAGCACGTACGCCGCCTGCTCGTCCACGCCGTCGATGCGGATCAGCAGCCCGAGCAGGAGGTGCGCGGTGCCGGCCGCGTCGTCGCCGCGCCGCTCGGCCTCGTCGCCCGCCCAGCGGAGCGCGGTGCGGACGGCCTCGCTGAACGGCAGGGCGGCAGGGCTGCTGTCGTCCGGGCGCGCCTCCCCGACGACGTCGACGTCGGACAGCGAGCGTGCGTCCTGGCCGAGGGCTCGCAGCGCGTCGGCACCCGGCCCCTTGGTCGCCGCGATGCCGATCAGCAACTGGTGCGCGTCGACGGCCGCCACGCCATGCACCCGCGCGACGCGCCGTGCGGCGATGACTGCGTCCCATGCGGGGTCGTCGAGCCGTTCGACGAGCAGCGGCACCTGTGCGGGCGGCTCGTCGTCCTCCCAGCGGAACCAGCGACGGAGCCCGCGCCGTGGCCGGGGCGACGACATGGCGCGCTCGGGCGGTCGCTTGACGATCGTGCGCACCTCGTCGAGGTCGACGCCCTGACGGGTGAGCACGGTGACGGCGACGCCATCGCCCTCACGCAGCAGCCCGCACAGGATGTGGGTCGGCCGGATCTCCTTGTCCCCGAGCTGCAGCGACTCGCGCAGCGCGAGCTCGAGCGACTCCTTGGCCTGCCGCGTGAACGGCAGGTGGGACGGGGACGGGTCGACGCCCCGCCCGACGACGGCGTGGACGGCGTGCTCCAGGGCACGCACGTCCACGCCGAGCTCGACAAGGACGCGGGTTACCTCCGACCCCTCCTCGTGCACCAGGCCGAGCAGGAGGTGCTCGGTGCCGATCTGCGCGTGATCGAGCCCGCGGGCCTCCTCCTGCGCGATCACGACCACCCGGCGGGCCTCGTCCGTGAACCGCTCCAACATTGCTCGCCTCTCGCAGGTCGGGTTCATTGTCACGCTGGGAGCGCACAGCGCACAACCCCTTGCGCGGGGTCCTCAGCGGGCAGGCGACGCGGCGCGGGCGGCACCGACGCGCCGCGCAGGCCCGAGACCGCGGACGGCGGGCAGCAACGCGCGGATCGAGCCCGCGCGTGCCGCCCCCGCCCACAGGCCCGCACCGTAGGCCAGGTCGTCGAGGCGGCGGGCGAGCAGGTAGCGCAGCGGGTCGAGGTCGGGGGCCCTCGCGCGGTGGTCCAGGATCGCGTCCGCCGCCGCCGCGACCACCAGCGCCCGCCGCGCCCGTGGCCAGCGCAGCGCGGCCAGCGCCGCGGCGGGCCAGTAGTGGCGGACCAGTGCAGCAGCGGTCTGGCGCAGGGCGGCGTTGACGCCGAGCGCGGCGAGCAGCACGGCCGTGCGCAGCGGGTCGCCGCTGTGACCCAGGCGCGCGCGGATCCGTCCGACGAGGACGCCGAACACGGCTGCGGCCATCGGCACCGACCAGCGCCGCTGCGCCACCAGGGCGGCACAGAACAGCGCAGTCCACGATGTCAGGACCATCGGCGCGACAGCGGTGCCGTGCCGCTGCGCGAGCAGGCTGGCGCCCGTGCCGTAGAACGCCTTGCGCTCCAGCCACGCCGTCGCCGTCGTGCGGTGCTCGTGGCGGACCACCACGTCCGGCGCGTACCGCACCCGCCACCCGTCGTCGACGAGTCGCCAGACCAGATCAACGTCCTCGGCGACCCGCATGCCGGGATCGAAGCCGTCGCCCAGCGCCGTCGTCCTCGCCATCAGGCACGCGGCGGGCAGGTAGCTCACGAGCGCATGGGGCCGCACCCCCGCGGGTGCGCGGCCGAGGTCCAGGGAGGACCCGACCGCCTCGTACCGGACGATCCAGCTGTCGCCGTCGCCGGGCGGCAGCCCGAGGACCCGCGGCCCGACCAGCGCGACCGCGGGGTCGGCGAAGTGGCGGCGCAGGCCCGCCAGCCAGCCGGCCATCGGCACGACGTCGGAGTCGACGAACGCGACCAGTGGGGTGGCGGCCGCCGCCAGCCCGGTGTTGCGCGCGGCCGCCGGGCCCCGGCTCACCGCATGCGTCATCACGGTGGCGCCCGCGCGGCTGGCGACGCGGGCGCACGCTGCCCGGTCGCGCGACCCGTCGTCGACGACGACCACCCGCACGTCGGAGAGCAGGTGGGACAGCAGGCGTGCGAGCTGCCGCGGTCGATCGCGCACGGGGACCACGACGGTCACGTCGTCGACGCCGTCGTCCCGGCCGGCGTCGCCGGGCCACCACGGCGCGCCGAACCCGCGGTCGAGCAGCAACCGGCACAGCGCGGCCGTCGCGCCGTCGCGCACCGTGACCATACCGTCGTCGCCAACGAGCCCGGCCGCCAGCGGCGTGAGGTACAGCACGCCACCCATGTCACCGCCGATCAGGGTGCGGCCGCCGTCGCGCACGCGGACCGTGGGCCCCAGCCGGACGACGAAGCCCGTCGGCAGCCGGTCGTCCGGCAGCGACGTCACGGAAGGTCGCCGTCCCCGGCACCCGTCGGACCCAGGCCCCAGTCGGCAACAAGCCGGTCGACGGCGGCGCTCACGCCGTCGACCAGCGCGTCGAACAGGCGCGCGCCCTCCGCGGTCGACGCGCCGGCGGGATCCCCGAGCACGCCATTGGCCGACACCGCCCGCACTCCGTCCCGGCGCAGCGCGGGCAGCAGGTCGGCGAATGGCGCGGTCGACCCGGGCTCCGAACGGTCGAGGGCGACGGTCTCGGGCGCCAGGTGGAGCAGCAGCGAGGTCTCGGTGCGCCCGGCGTGGGCGTCACCGTCCGTCGGCGCGCACGCGGTCCACGCGACGGGGCGCTCCTCGTACCGCAACCGCTCGACCGCCTCGATCAGGCTCGCGACGTTGCCACCGTGCCCGCTGACGAACACGACACCGCCGGCCCAGCGGCACGCCGAGCGGCCGTACTCGACCAGCAGCACCCGCAGGGCGTCGTGTCCGACCGACACGGTGCCGGGAAACGCCTCGTGCTCACCGCTGGCCCCGTACGCGACGGCCGGTGCGACCGTCACCGCCACACCGGCGCCACGGAGGCGGTCACACGTCGCCCGCGCCACCGCCTCGGCGACCATCGTGTCGGTCGCCAGCGGCAGGTGGGGTCCGTGCTGCTCGGTGGCGCCCACCGGGACCAGCAGGAGCGGGCGGGCGGCGTCGAGCTGCGGCCAGTGCCGCACGCCCAGGTCGCCGGACGTGGCGGCCGGCACGGTCGGCACCTCGTTGCCGCCTAGCGCCACAGCCCGCCGAGCGGGCTCTCGTCGCACGCCCTGTTGGCGGGGCGGCGCGTGAGCGGCACCATGACTGGCTGGTTGCGCACCGGCCCGTGGTGGGAGTGATCCTGCGACGCCGTCGGCAGCGTCGCGCGGTCGACCGCGGACAGCCCCCGCTCGCCGTTGCCCTTGACGCACTCAGGATCGGGTCCGTCCAGCGTCAGGCCCGTGAAGAACTTGGCTGCCATGCACCCACCGCGGCAGGCGTCGTAGGCGGAGCAGCGCGTGCACGCCCCGCCGGTCTGTGGCCGTCGCAGGTCGAGGAAGAGCGGCGAGGTCTTCCACACGGAGTCGAAACCGCCGTCATCGCGGACGTTGCCGGCGCGGAAGCGGTCGTGGATCGCGAACGGGCAGGCGTAAACGTCACCGACCGGATCGACCAGGCACACGACCCGCCCCGCACCGCACAGGTTGAGCCCGGGGAGCGCCTCGCCGTAGGCCGACAGGTGGAAGAACGAGTCACCCGTGAGCACGTCGTCGCGGTGCGCGAGGAGCCAGTCGTACAGCTCACGCTGCTGCTCGGGCAGCGGGTGCAGCTCGTCCCACACGCCCGCGCCCCGGCCAGACGGCCGCAGGCGGGTCAGCCGCAGCTGGGCCCCGTAGCGGTCGGCGATCGCCTTGAAGTCGTCGAGCTGGCCGATGTTGTGGCGAGTGCACACGACTGACATCTTGAAGTCGCGCATCCCCGCGGCCTGCAGGTTCGCCATCGCGCGCAGCGCGGCGTCGTAGGTCCCTGCACCACGGATCGGGTCGTTGACCTCGGCGGTCGCCCCGTCCAGGGAGACCTGCACGTCGACGTAGTCGGTCGTCGCCAGCCGGTGCGCCCGCTCGGCGTCCATCGTGAACCCGTTCGTCGAGAACTTCACACCGACGTGGCGCTCGACCGCGTGGTCGAGCAGCTCCCAGAAGTCGCCGCGCACCGTCGGCTCGCCACCTCCGATGTTGACGTAGAAGATCTGCATGCGTTGGAACTCGTCGATCAGACGCATGCACTCGGCGGTCGACAGCTCGTCGGGATCGCGGCGACCGGACGAGCTCAGGCAGTGGACGCACGCCAGGTTGCACGCATAGGTCAGCTCCCACGTCAGGCAGATCGGCGCGTCGAGGCCGTGCTCGAAGTGGTCGACGAGCGGGCCCGTGCACGCGTGTGGTGCGATCGCGGTCATGTCTCCCGCCCTCCCGCTGGACCGTCCGTGTCGTCACCCGTCCCCTCCGGGCGGCACAGCATGCCGCTTGCCGCCAGCGACTCGAGTGCGCGGAGGAAGGCCGCCCGCCGGGACCCTTCGACGCCGGCGTCCGTCAGCGCCTGCCCGACGGTCGGCGACGACTCGAGGCGGCGGACGACGTCAACCAACTGCGGGCTCTTGAGGAAGCTGAGTTTCCTGGTGGCGAAGTCGTAGGCGAGCGCTCCGAACTGCTCGGGTCGCAGCGACACCGACCCGCTCAGGCGCCAGGCCTGGTCGGCGAGCATCTAGTAGACGCCGCACATCCCGTCGATCGACACCTCCTCGACGAGCAGGTCCTCGGCGATGTCGTCCACCGCGACGTCGTCTGTGCGCTCGGTGACCTCCTGCGTGCGCTCCTCCATGGGGTGTCCTTTCGGCTCAGCATGTTCGGTCGGCGTGGCCGGCGCGGCGGATCGCTCGTCGCCGGATCGGGCGTGCCATACCTGACCAGACATGCGGGGCGGCGCGCAAGACCCGCGCCCCGCCGTATGCTCCGCCGGGCCGCGTTTCCGGCGGTTCGCCGGATCGCCGAATCTCGCGATCCAGCGCGCCGCCCGGCCTGGATCAGTCGAAGAGGATGATCCCGCGGAGGTTCTCGCCGCGGCGCATCGCGTCGTACCCCTCGTTGATCTGGTCGAGCGTGTAGGTGCGGGTCACCAGGTCGTCCAAGTTCAGCTGGCCCTGCAGGTACAGCTCGAACAACCTGGGGATGTCCTTGCGGATGTTCGCGGAGCCGAAGAGGCTGCCCAGCACCTGCTTCTCGTACATCGTCAGCATGATCGCGGGGATGTCGACCGACGCTTCGGTCGTGGGGTGCAGGTTCGTCACCACGATCCGCGCCCGCTTGCCGCCGAGCCCGAACGCCTTGCCGAGCGACGCGCCGTCACCGACACCCATCGTCATGACGACCGCGTCGTAGCCCCGCCCCCAGGTGACGTCGTCGAGCGCCTCCGCGGCGTCGTCCAGCGACGCGAACGTGTGGGTCGCACCGAACACCTTGGCCTTGTCGCGCTTGAACGCCACCGGGTCGATCGCGGCGATCGCGCGTGCCCCGGCCATGCGGGCGCCCTGGACAGCGTTGGAGCCGATGCCGCCCACGCCGACGACCGCGACGTAGTCGCCCGGCTGCACGCGCCCGGTGTAGACGGCCGAGCCCCAGCCGGTCACGACGCCGCAACCCAGCAGGCAGATCTTGTCCAGCGGCCAGTCGGGATCGATCTTGATGCAGCTCGACTCGTGGACCACGGTGTGCTCGGCGAAGGTGCCCAGCAGGCACATGAGGCCCAGGTCCAGCCCGTCGCTTGTGTGGTGGCGGTAGGTGGCGTCGGCGACCTGCGTCCCCATCGGGTAGTTCGCGAGGTTGTCACACAGGTTCGACCGGCCGACCGCGCATGAGGGACACCGTCCACACGCGGGTACGAATCCGAACACGACGTGGTCGCCCGGCGCCAGCCAGTCGACCGCCTCTCCGACCTCCTGCACCACGCCGGCGCCCTCGTGGCCACCGACCATCGGTGGTGGCGCACAGAGGCCGGCGAGGTCGCCCGTCACCACGTGCTCGTCGGAGTGGCACAGGCCCGAGGCGCTGAGCTTGACGAGGACCTCGTAGTCCTTCGGCGGGTCGAGCTCGATCTCCTCGACGCTCCACGGGCTGTTGAGTTCGCGCAGGACGGCGGCTCTGGTCTTCACGGGCATGCCTTTCGGTGGGGTGGCGTGGTGAGCGGTGCCACCGACGCTAGGCATGCCTGACCAAACGGTCAAGATCGATCTGGTGATCGTGTGATAACGCTCCGTCGTCAGGCTTCGAGACCGGCCGCGCGTCCCCGCGCCACGAGCTTCTCCGCCATCTTGCGGCTGGCCTCGTCTATCATCCGACCGTGGTGCAGGCCGGCCCCGCGACCGGCGGCCGAGTGCTCGTGGTAGGCGGCGAGCAGCTCTGTGGCGTCGGCGAACTGCTCGGGCGTGGGCGTGAACAGCTCGTTGGCCAGCTCCACCTGGGACGGGTGGATGCACCACTTGCCGTCCATGCCCGACAGCCTGGCCAGGGTCGCCATCTGCCTGAACCCGTCGGCATCGCGAAAGTCGCTGTAGGGGCCGTCGATCGCGTCGGCGCCGACCGACTGCGCGACCGTCACGATCTGTGACGCGACGGCCGCCCACTGGTACCCGGGGTAGCCGGGCTCAGGCGCGCCGATCTCGAGCTGTGGCACGCCGATACTCGCGGCGTAGTCCCCCGGTCCGAACGTCAGGCTCTCGATGCGGTCGGTCACACGCGCCGTCTCGGCCATGTGCACCACGCCGGTCCCCGACTCGATCTGCACCTCGCACCCGTGCCGCACGTCGACGCCCGCCTCCACCTCGAGCTGGGTCAGCAGGTGCTCGACGAACCAGAGCTGACCCGGGTGGTCGACCTTCGGGACGATGAGGCAGTCGAAGCGCCCCGAGGCGCCCTGGAACAGGGTCACGATGTCGCGGTACTGGTGGGGAGTGGTGGCGTCGTTGACCCGGACGGCGACCACGGCATCGCCGTAGTCGTGCGTGCACAGCGCCTCGACGACCGTGTGGCGCGCACGCTCCTTGGCGTCGGGCGCGACCGCGTCCTCGAGGTCCAGGAAGATCTCGTCGGCGCCGCGCTCGCCCGCTCGGGCGAGCATCTTCGCGTCCGAGCCGGGCACGGCCAGCACCGAGCGACGCAAGCGGACCGGCCGCGCCTGGACCCTTCCGACACTCTGGAACGGTTGCAGCGTCACGAAGCCGCCTCCTCGACAACGCTCCGACGCCCTCACCTTAGGGCGTCCACCCCCGTCCGCGGTGGGTCGTGTCGAAGATCCGGGCACACGCCGCGGATGGGCGTGGAGGCCCCCCGGGGACACGCCGTGGACGGGAGCGGTGCCTGACCCTACGACGAGATGGGGTTGACGCCGCGCAGGGACGCGTCCACCACCTGCACAGGGTGCAGCAGGGGCAGGTCGACCGCGAGGTGGCGCTTGAGTTGGAGCAGGCACCCCGGGTTCGAGGTCACCAGCGCATCGGGGGCGACCGCGGCGACCGTCGCCGCCTTGCGCACGCCCAGGTCCGACGCCGCCTCGGGCTGGAGCAGGTTGTAGATGCCCGCCGATCCGCAGCAGATGTCCGGCTCGGACAGCTCGACCACCTCGAGCTCGGGGATCTCACCGAGCACGGAACGGGGCTGGTGCCGCACGCCCTGCGCGTGCGCCAGGTGGCAGGCGTCGTGGTAGGCGACCCTGGCCGGGATCGGGTAACGGGGTGCCCGCGGCTCGAGCTCATCGATGACCTCGGAGATGTCGCGCACCTTCCCCGCGAACGCTGTCGCGCGGTCGGCCCACGCGGGATCGTCGCGCAGCAGATGCCCGTACTCCTTGAGCGTCGAGCCGCAGCCTGCCGCGTTGATCACGATCGTGTCGACGTCGGCCCCCTCCATCGTCGCGATCATGCGCCGCGCGTGGGCCAGCGCCATCTCCTCCTCGCCGGCGTGTTCCATCAGCGCGCCGCAGCAGCCCTGGTCGGACGGAATGACGACCTCGCAGCCCTCCATGGCGAGCACGCGTGCGGTCGCCACGTTGACGTCGCCGAAGTACACCGACTGCACGCACCCGGTGACCAGGCCGACCCGGCGCACCGGCGCAGGCGCGCGCACGTCGCCGGGCAGCCCGCGCGGCGCGACGTGGGTCGGCATGTGCCGCTGCAGGTCGCGCATCGACACCTCGGGCAGCAGGCCCTCCAGCGCCTGCAGGCGTACCGGCACACGCGCCATCAGCCCGCTGCGGCGCAGGAGGTCACCGATCCGCAGCCGCTGGTACGCCAGCCCCAGCAACGCGGCCAGCCGCAGCCGGCGGGGATAAGGGAACAGCGCGAACACCAGGCGCCGGAACCACCGGTCGGCGGCGGTCCGTGGATGGTTGCGCTCGATCTGCGGTCGCGTCGCCTCGATGAGCTTGTCGTACTGCACGCCGGACGGACAGGCTGTCACGCACGCCATGCACCCCAGGCAGCGGTCCATGTGCGTGACGAACACGTCGTCGATCGCGATGTCGCCTGACGACGCCAGCTCCATCAGGTAGATTCGCCCGCGCGGCGAGTCCATCTCCTCGCCCCACAAGGCGTATGTGGGGCACGTCGGCAGGCAGAAGCCGCAGTGGACACAGTCGGCGAGCAGCTCGTCGGACGGAGGCCGCAGCGCGTCGAACGAGCTGCGGCCGTGCCGGGCCACCTCGGTCTCGACCGGACCCCCGGCCTCGTGCTCATCGGGCACCGCCCGGGCGTCGGCCATGGCTCAGATCCCTCCCACGAAGCGCCCCGGGGCACACCGCCCATCGGGGTCGAGCTGCTGCTTGACGCGGCGCATGAGGCCGATGGCCGACGGTAGCGGACCCCAGACGTCGACGACGTCAGCCACGCCGTCGGCCGTGCGGCGCACGACGGCGTGGCCGCCGTCGGCGGCCAGCCAACCGCGCCACGTCTCGACGAAGCCGGCGTGCGCTGCGGCGTCGCCACCGGCGACGCGCGCGGTCAGGACGCCCAGTGGCACCGTCGCCTGCAGCGCGACGTCGACGCCGGCCTCGTCGGCGGCCGCCGCGCACGACCTGGCGGCCTCGGGCAGGCGGCTCGGCAGGCACGCGCCGCGCACGACCGTCTCGCCCTGGTGGCCGGCAAGGTCCGCCGTCAGCCGGTCCCACGCGGTGGCCTCGTCCTCGCCGGCCAGCACGTCGGTGTCCCCGCGGCCGTCACCCAGCAGCGCGGCAGTCCGCTCGATCTGGTCACGTACCGCGTCGCCGTGTCCCGCGAACCGGATCCACAGCGTGGCGTCCGACCACTCGAATGCGGCGGGCTCGATGGGCGCGGCGCCCACTGCGACCGCGGCGCGGGCGGCCTTCGCCGCACCTGCCGGCAGCCGCAGCGTCGCGGAGGTCTGCGGTCGGGGGTGGACCCGCAGGACCACCTCGGCCACGAGTGCCAGCGTGCCGAGCGATCCGCACAGCAGCTTGGCCATATCGTAGCCGGCGACGTTCTTGATCACGAACCCGCCGGTGCGGCCCACCGAGCCGTCGGACAGGACGTAGGTCGCGCCGATCACGAGGTCGCGCATCGTGCCGTGGGCGACCCGGCGGGGCCCCGCGTCGTTGCTCGCCAGGACGCCGCCGACCGTCGCACCATCGTCGACGTGCGGAGGGTCGATCGCCAGCCACTGGTCGTGCTCGGCCAGCGTGCGCTGCAGCTCGGCCACGGTGATGCCGGCCTGCACCGCGACCGTGGCGTCGGCCGCGTCGTAGGCGAGCACGTCGGTCATGGCGGACGTCCCGACGATCACCTCGACGCCGTCCGGCTCGACGCCCCAGCCCAGCTTCGTGCCACCCCCGGTGAACAGCAGTGGACCGGCGGTGTCCAGGATCGCCTCGCGCGTCTCCGCAAGGCTCCCTGGGCGCGCAGTGGACACGGTGCCAGTGCTCACAGCCGCTCCGCCAGGCCGGCCTGCTCGAGCGCGTGCGGGCGGTACGGACCCGGCCGCTCGCCACACAGCCGCGGCGTCGGGAACAGCTTGCCGGGGTTGCAGATCCCGTCGGGGTCAAACGCCGCTCGCACCCGCTGCATCAGCGCGAGGTCCTCCTCGCCGAACATCTTGGGCATCGAGCACGCCTTGTCGGTGCCCACGCCGTGCTCGCCCGTGATCGAGCCACCCGACTCGACGCACAGCTCGACGATGCGGATCGCCAGCTCCTCGGCCTCGTCGGCCTCGCCCTCGTTGCGGCCGTCGTAGAGCACGAGTGGGTGCAGGTTGCCGTCGCCGGCGTGGAAGACGTTGGCCACGCGGTAGCCGGTCTCGGTGCTCATCTCGTCGATGCGTTCGAGCACCTCACCGAGCTTGGTACGCGGAATCACGCCGTCCTGGACGAAGTAGTCGCGCGACAGCCGGCCCATCGCTGCGAACGCGGCCTTGCGTCCCTTCCAGATCAGCGCGCGCTCGGCGGCGTCCTCCGCGATCCGGATGTTGGTGGCCCCCGCATCCTCGCAGTGGCGCTGCACCTCGCCGAACAGCGCGGCCACCTCGGCCCGCGGGCCGTCGAGCTCGACGACCAGCACCGCGCCGGCCTGCAGGTTGAGCCCGACCCGAGCGTCCTCCTCGCACGCCTGGATCGCCAGCTCATCCATCATCTCCATGCCCGCCGGCATGATCCCCGCGGTCGTGATCGCGGTGACCGCATCGCCGGCCTCGCGCGGTGTGTCGAAGTCGGCCAGGAGCGTCTCGACCGCCTCCGGCCGACGCAGCAGCCGCACCACGACCTTGGTCGCGATGCCCAGGGTGCCTTCCGAGCCGACCACCACGCCGCGCAGGTCGTAACCGGGGGTGTCGACGACCGGTCCCCCCAGGTCGACGACCTCGCCGTCGGTGGTCACGAACTCGAGCCCCTGGACGTGGTTGGTCGTGAACCCGTACTTCAGGCAGTGCACGCCACCGGAGTTCTCCGCGACGTTGCCGCCGATGGAACACACGATCTGGCTGGACGGGTCCGGGGCGTAGTACAGGCCGTGGTCAGCGACGGCCGCGGAGATCTTTGCGTTGGTCACGCCCGGCTCGGCGACCAGGTAGCGGTTCTCGACGTCGACGTGCAGGATCGACCGCATCCGGGCCAGGACCACCAGGACCCCGTCCGCGTGCGGCAAGGCACCGCCGGACAGGCCCGTACCCGAGCCCCGCGCCACGAACGGCACGCCCGTGCGCCGGCACGCACGGATGACTGCCGCGACGTGCTCGGTCGTCGTTGGCAGCACCACCAGTGCGGGACGCACACGGTAGCCGGTCAGCCCGTCGCACTCGTAGGTCCGCAGCTGGGGGCCGGCGGTGATGACGCCGTCGGGACCGAGCAGGTCGAGCATCTCGTCGCGGATCTGCGCGATGGTCACCGGCCGACTCCCTCGTCCCAGCGTCCGCCGGCCTCGGCCGTCGGCGCATGGACGAGCGTCCCCGCGGCCGTCGCCGGTGAACACAGACGATAGGAGCCGGCTCACCCCTGTCAAGGTCCGATCCCCGACGGCGCCGTCGTCAGCCGCCGACCTCGACCCCGGCCAGCTGCTCCAGCGCCCGCACGAGCGCATGGTTGCCATCGCCACCCAGGCCGCGGCGCTGCAGGGTCGCGTAGAGCTGGCTGATCAGCCCGGTCCCGAGGGCCGGCAGCTGCAGCCGTTCGAAGGCCTCGAGCACGAGGCGCAGGTCCTTCTGCTGCAGGTCGATCGTGAAGCCCGGGGACCAGTCGCGCGCGATGACCTGCGGGCCGCGGTTGCTCAGCATCCAGCTGCCGGCGGCGCCGCTGCTCACGGCGTCGAGCGTGCGCTGCAGGTCCAGGCCCTCGGCGGCCGCGAGCAGCAGCGCCTCGCTGATCCCGAGCATGTTGTGCACCACCAGGATCTGGTTGACGAGCTTGACCGCCTGACCCGCACCGTGCTCCTCGCCGACGTGCGTGATCGACGAGCCCATCGCCTCGAGCACCCGACGGGCACGCTCGAACTGCGCCGCCGGCCCCCCGACCATGATGCTGAGCGTGCCCTGCGCCGCGCCCTCGCTGCCGCCGCTGACAGGCGCGTCGAGCATCGCGACGCCGCGCTCGGCCAGCGTGCCGGCCAAGGAGCGGGTCGCGTGAGGGCTGATGGTCGAGCAGTCGACGACCAGGTCACCGGGCGACGCGCCGATGATGACGCCGTCATCGCCGGTGAGCACGTGCTCGACGTCGGGCGTGTCGCTCACACAGATCACGACGATGTCGCAGGCCTCCGCGACCTCGGCCGGCGAGCCCGCCAGCGTCGCGCCCGCGTCGACGACCTCGGCGGCGCGCTCGCGGGTGCGGTTCCACACCGTCACGTCGAACCCGGCCGCGAGCAGGTTCCGGCTCATCCCGCGGCCCATGATCCCGAGCCCGATGAAGCCCACGCGGTCGATCCCCATGTCGTCGTCTCCTCCAGATCGCTCGTGCGGTGTGAGGTGTGGGCGTCCCGACGTCGCAGTGACACCGGGCACCGGGTCGCAGTGTGCGACCGGTCGTGCATGGTCGGAACCGCCGTCATAGGAGGCGGACGCCTTGCCAGACCGCCGCTGACGGCGTAGCTTCACAATCATACGAGAGGGTACGTCGCACAAGGGGGACGCCGTGGCATCGGAGACGTCGCCGCAGGGGTCGGTGGGCACCGAGCTCGCGATCGAGATCCCGTCGAAGTACCTGCCGGGCATCCCGTACGAAGATCTCCCGGAACCGACCACGTTCCGCAAGGTCGTCGGACCGAGCGTCATCCTCCTCGCGACCTCGATCGGGTCGGGCGAGTACGTGCTCTGGCCGTTCATCACTTCGCAGGTGGGCCTGGTCGTCATGTGGATGGCGGTCGTCGGCATCACGCTGCAGTACTTCATCAACATGGAGATCGAGCGCTACACCCTCGCCACCGGCGAGACGGCGGTCACGGGCTTCACGCGACTGTGGCGGCCGTGGGGCGTGGTCATGGCGCTGCTGGCCTTGATCTCGTGGGGATGGCCGGGATGGGCGACCGGGGCGTCGACGGCGCTCACCTTCGTGTTGGGCACCAGCACCGACGCGGTGCCGTACATCACCATCGCAGCACTGGTCGCGATCGGCATCGCGCTCACGGTCTCGCCCGTGGTCTACCAGGCCGTCGAGAAGATCCAGATGGTCCTGGTCGCAGTCATCGTCCTGTTCATCATTGCGGCGGTGTTCGTCGCCATCGACGGCCAGACCTACGTCGAGCTGGGCAAGGGCGTCGTCAGCTTCGGGCAGATCCCCGAGGGCGTCGGCACGGCGACCCTGCTCGGCGCGCTGGCGTTCGCCGGCGCCGGCGGGACCGTCAACCTCGTCCAGTCGAACTGGATCCGCGACAAGGGACTGGCGATGGGCGCGCGGATCCCCAGGATCGTCTCACCGTTCACCGGCGAAGAGGAGGCGATGGTCTCGACCGGCTACTTCTTCCACCGCGACGAGCAGAACATGCGCCGCTGGCGTGGCTGGTGGAAGCTCGCCAACCAAGAGCAGTTCTGGTTGTTCCTCGTGGTCGGTGGCCTGTCGATCCTGCTGCTGTCGGCGTTGACGTTCGCGACCATCGGCACCGGCAGCGAAGCTGAGGACTTCGACTTCGTCAGGTTCGAGGGTGAGGCGCTGCAGGAGGCCATCGCACCGTGGTTCGGCCAGTTCTTCTGGATCACGGGCATCGTCGTCCTACTGTCGACCAATCTCGGGGTGCTCGACCACATGGGCCGCATCACCGCCGACGTGCTGAAGGTCGATTTCCTGCGCGACAACGACAACTGGTCCGAGAGCCGCATCTACTTCGTGGTGATCTGGGCGGAGATCGCGTTCGGCGCCATCGTGCTGCTGACCGTGGTCGACGCGCCGCTGGTGCTCCTGGTGATCTCGTCGTCGATCAACGGCGTGGTGATGTTCATCTACTCCGGGCTGCTGATCCAGCTCAACTGGGGCAAGCTGCCGGCCGAGATCAAGTTGCGCAGCTACCGCCTGGTGGTCATGGGTCTGGCGGTGCTGTTCTTCGGCTACTTCTCGGTGGTGACGATCATCGACCAGTTCGGCCAGCTCCTCGGCGGCTGAGGACGGTCGTGCGCGCGTTCTGGATCAAGCTCCTGTTGGCGCTGACCTTGTGGATCGCCTTCCTGTCGGTCGGATGGCTGTTCGGCTGGATCTGAGCCTCGGCGTGGCCCCCGGGACGTGCTGAGCGTCCGCGGAGCCGCGCTGGACGGGGCGTGCTCAGAAGACGCCCAGGTGCGTGCGGCCAGCAGCCGGGCGAGCCTGGCTCAGCAGACACCCAGGTGCGTGCGCCCGCCGTGGTCAGGTCGGGTGGAGCACCAGCAGCAGGTCGCCCGGTTCGACAGCCGTCCGCTGGCCGTCACGGCGCGGCGCACGGTGCCCGCGTGCGGAGCCTCGATCGAGTGAATCTTCGCGCCGGCGCCCGCTCGTCCTGCAGGTCGCCGTCAGCCTCGATCGATTGGTCGCGCACGCCGCAGGTCCCGCAGGCCCGACGCCGCCGAGCATTCCGTTGCAGCGCCCGTAGACCTCGGCGAGCTCCTCGAAGCGGTCCTCCAGCCCGAGCCCACCTACCGCAACATCAGCGGGCCAGCGCGCGGGCCGTCCTCAGATCCGGTCCGATGCCGAGCCGCACGTCGGTGTCTGCGCAGGTGAGCACGGCGGTCTGGGCAGGCCCCTCCCGCACCATCCGTTCGTCGCGCCTGGTGGGCGCGTCGGTTGCGTCGGGGAAGGCGCGCTCGTACCAGCTGGTCACGGCATCACACAGCACCCCGTCATCCTCCTGGGTCAGCGCCACGCCCAGCGCGGTGGCGTCGCCGTCTGTCCACAACGCCAACTCGCCGCCCGTCCACGCCAGCGCCCGCTGGCGCGGCTCGTCGAGGGCCCGTGACGTGTCGCCGGCGGGCGCCTCGAACAGCCAGAGCAGGTCGGCTGCACCAAAGGTCGTTGTCCGCTGGCGCTCCCAGTCGCCTCCCAGTCGGCCGGGATCACGCGGGTCGATCGCCGGGGTGCCATACCGCTGCGGGTCGAGGATCTCGGCGCTGGTCGTGGGGATGGCGTCATAGACTGCGTCGACCGCCTCCCAGCCGCCATCGAGGTACCGCGCGCACGTGAACCGCAGCCCGGTCAGGTAGGGAAACTGCAGGCTCTGGGC
Organism: Euzebyales bacterium; assembly: GCA_035461305.1. NCBI lineage: Bacteria > Bacillati > Actinomycetota > Nitriliruptoria > Euzebyales > Euzebyales bacterium. The sequence continues at coordinate 22,793 of DATHVN010000158.1, forward strand.
GACGTAGTGGGGGACGTCGGCCAACTGGCGCTGCGCGGCGAGGGCATCGGGGTCGGCGTTCAGCCCGAGCTGCTCCGCGACGGTCATGCCCACGACGGTGAACTGCTGCTGGGTCAACGTGGCGTCGCCCTCGACAACCGACAGCGCGGCGAGCGCGGCATCGCTGTCGGTCACGTCCTCGGTGATGTCGACGGGTAGGTCGAAGGCCTGGTCGGCGAGTGCGTGCTCCAGCTCGTGGGCAAGGGTGGACTGCGCCGCGGGATCCAGACCGCCCCTGGACGCGTCCCCGCGCACCACGAGCTCACCGGTGTCGGAGTCGTAGAACCCGGCGACCTGCGAGGTGAGCAGGTCGGTCTGCAGCTCGATCAGGTCAAGGCCGGGCGGCACGGCTCCGAGGGCTGTCAGTATGCGCTGGTCCGCGTCGGCGTCGGCCTCGTTGTACTCCTCACGCACCTCCGCGGCCAGGCGCTCGGTGATGCGGGCGTCATCGAGGAAGTCTGGCGACGGCTCCTCGTCGAACGACAGCGACCGCAGCACCTCGACAGCGTCGGAGATCTGGGCGATCTGCTCGGTGGCGGTGCCATCAGGGACGTCGTCGCTGCCCGGCGGGCCGGCCTGCTGGATGCAGCGCGCGAGCTGTTCGACGTCACCGCCGAGCAGGCCCCCGAGCCCGCCATCCTCGGAGAACAGATCAGCGAGCCCACCATCCCCTCCGCCCTCGCGCGGGTTCGCTGGCTCCGTCGCGTCCGTTCCCGCGTCGCCACCCGGCGTGTCCTCGCGCGCCTCGGCCAGCTCGGAGCGCAACGCGGCGATCTGCGTGCGGCTGCTGGCGAGCTGCGCCGATCGCACCAGGGCGAACGTCGTGGACAGCAGCAGAGCGGCCACGCCCAGCACCGTGATCGCGATCACGGCTGACCGTGGCATGCACGCTCCTCGCGGTCGACGACGTTTCGAAGGGTGCCCAGCATGCCGCACCACGTGGCGCGACAGGAAGGGTGGTGGGCCAGGTTCAGCGGTTGCGCTCCCATACGAGGCGTAGCCCCCGCAGCGTGAGCCACTGGTCGTGGTGATCGATCTGGCGACACGCGTCGGTGATCGCCGGCGCAAGCCCACCGGTCGCGACGACGACGACCGGCGCCGTCGGCAGCTCATCGGTGATCGTCTCGATCAGCCGGTCGACCTGGCCGGCGAAGCCGTAGATGGCGCCGGACTGCATCGACTCGACCGTGCTGCGGCCGATGGCGTGGACGGGCCGGATGAGCTCGACCGCACCGAGCTGGGCGCCACGGGCCGACAGGGCCGCCATCGACGTCTGAACGCCAGGCGCGATCGCGCCGCCAAGGAACGCGCCCGATGCGTCGTAGACGTCGAAGCTGGTCGCCGTGCCGAAGTCGACCACGATGCCCGGCCCGCCGTACTTGTTGAAGGCGGCGAGCGCGTTGACCAGGCGGTCGGCGCCGACCTCGCGCGGGTTGTCGGTTCGGATCGCCATGCCTGTCCTGATGCCGGGACCGACTACGATCGGCGCGACCTCGAGGTACCGGTCCGCCATCTGGCGAAACGCCTCGGTCAGCTGTGGCACGACCGACGAGATGGCCACGCCCGTGACATGACGCGACAGCGACAGGTCCATCAGCGTCAGCAGGCCCTCCAGCTGGAGCGCGAGCTCGTCGGATGTGCGCCGCGCCTCGGTTGACACGCGCCAGTGCCGCATGAGGCGTTCGTCGTCGTACACGCCGACAACCGTCTGTGAGTTGCCGATGTCCATCACCAGCAGCATCAGTGGGCCTCCAGTCCCTCGTCCACTGGCCGCAGGTTCCCTGGGCCGTAGCGACTCGCGCGGTCAGCGTCGGCAGGCCGGTCAACTCTGCGCTCCCCGGAGCCCCCTGGGCCGTTGCGACTCGCGCGGTCAGCGTCGGCAGGTGGGTCGAGTCTGCGCTCCTGTCGGAGCGCGAGGAGCAAGTTGTCGATCAGGCGGGTGGTGCCGACACGGGCGGCCACGAGCGCCCGCCCCGACGTGTGCCCCGCGCCGGTCAGTGGCACGAGGGTCGTCTCGTCGACGACGTCAGCGTAGTCGACGTCGATGCCGTCGCCGTCCCGCAGCGTCCGCCACATCGCATCCCGAGCCCGGTCGGCGTCACCGCCCCACGTCGCGTCCGCGACGCGCAGCGCGGTCGACAGCCGCAGCGCCGTGACGCGCTCGTCGGCGGACAGGCGCACGTTGCGGCTCGACAGCGCAAGGCCGTCGTCGTCGCGGACGATGGGCAGCCCGACGATCTCGACGGGGACGTCGAGGTCGGCGACCATGCGGCCGATCGTGATCAGCTGCTGGTAGTCCTTCTCGCCGAAGCACGCGACGTCTGGCCCGACCACGTTGAACAGCTTGGTCACGATCGTGGCCACCCCGGCGAAGTGGCCGGGCCGCGACGTGCCCTCGAAGCGCCTCGTCACGTCATCGACGGTCACCGTCGTCACCAGGTCGCCGACGAACTGCTCGACCTGTGGGGCGAACACAGCGTCGACCCCCGCCGCCCGCAGCTTGTCGAGGTCGCCCGGCAGGTCGCGCGGATAGCTGTCGAGGTCCTCATCCGGGCCGAACTGCAGCGGATTGACGAACACGCTGGCGACGACGGTCGGACAGCGTGACCGTGCGGCGGCCACGAGCGACAGGTGGCCGGCGTGCAGCGCGCCCATCGTCGGCACAAGCGCGACGGGCCCGTCGGCGTCCCGCCGCCACGCCCGCAGGGTCCGGAAGTCGTCGGTGACCAGCATCGCCCTCACTCCGCGTCGAGGATCGTGCGGATCGCGGCGGCCCGCTCCTCGTCGAGCCCTGCGCGGCGAGCGTAGGACAGCGCCAGCCGTGCGAGCGCACGGTACGCCGGGACGGCCTCGGGCAGAACCATTCGCAGGTCCGCGAGGTGGGCGTCGATCGTGGCCCGGTCCCCCCGCCGGACCGGACCGGTCAAGGCCGCGGCGCCATGCTCGGCGGCGTTGCCCGCCGAACTGGTGGCCAACGGCGTCAGGAAGCGTCCGGGTGCATCGATGCCGGCCGCGAACAGCAAGTCCCGGGCCAGGGCGACGACCGCGCTCGTGCCGTTGGCGCCCACCGACAGCGCTGCGTGGTACCGCACGCGATCCTCCTCGCGGACGTCGACAGGGTCGCCGCCGAGCCTCGTGACCAGCGCGTGCGCCCATTCGCGGTCACCGGACGCCGCGGTCACGGCCCAGGCGGTGCCCGGCAGGTCCCGCCGGCCGGCGGCGGGCGTCGGGAACGTCTGCGCGGGGTGGCATGCCACGACGCGCGCGCCGGCCAGCGCCACGGGCCGCAGCACCGCCACGCCGTGCCGTCCCGACGTGTGAACGACCCGCACGCCGGGGTGCACCGCGTCGTCGGTCGCCAGATCGCGGACGAGCGCTGGCAGGGCATCGTCACCGACCGTCAGCAGGACCAGATCCGCCACGGCGACGACCCGCGCCGGCGTGGTCACGCTGCTCACCGGCACCGTCGCGGCGAAGGTCGCGGCCGCGGGATCGTCGATGCCGGCGCGGCCGGCAACCGCTACCACCGGATGGCCGGCGTCCGCGAGGGCCAACGCCAGCGCGGTACCAACCCGCCCGGGCCCGATCACGCCGACCGACAGCGACGCGACGTCGTCCGACGTCACGGCGCGACCACCTGGCGACCCACCATCACGACGTCGCGGATCGGCGCGAGCCCAGCGACGACCTGGACCAGCGAGCGGCCGTCCGGCAGCGACGCGCCGGGTGCGACCTCGATCAGCGGGACCAGTGCGAAGGCCCGTTCGACCAGTCGGGGGTGTGGGACCTGCAGGCGCCGCGTCGCGATGACCCGGTCGTCGTAGAGAAGGATGTCGACGTCGAGCGTCCGTGGCCCCCAGCGGACCGACCGCCGCCGGTCGTGTGCCCGCTCGACCCGATGGCACACGCGCAGCAGCCCGTGCGGCGAACGTGTCGTCGCCACGCGGACCGCCAGGTTCAGGTAGTGGTCCTGCTCGGGACCGCCAACCGGTGCGGTCTCGTACACGCCGGAGACCGCGTCGACGCGGACGCCCCGCGTCGCGTGCAGCAGATCGACGCCACCCTGGAGGTGGCCCATGCGGTCTCCCATGTTGCTGCCCAGGCCAAGGAAGGTGAAGACCTCACGCCCAGGTGGCGCCCACGCGCTATGCATGGCCTGGCTCGACATGCGAGCAGCAGCGGTCCCGTCCGCGGTGGGTCGGTCGAAGATACGGGCACACGCCGCGGATGGGACCGTTGCTCCTCGCACTCATCTGACGTGCACGGGACGTGCGCGGTACACGGTCACCGAGACGGCGTCGACGTCCTCGTCGAACTCGACCTCCGGCTTGGTCACCGTGACGCTCACGGCCGCGACCCGGCGAGCCGAGAGGAGCTCCTCGGCGATGTGCGCACCGAGCGCCTCGATGAGGTTGAACCGCGTGGACCGGACCATGTCGGCGACGTGGTCGACGAGCTCGGTGTAGTCGATCGTGTCGTCCAGATCGTCCGTGCGCGCGGCGATCTGGGAGTCCATGTCCAGCACGACGTCGAGCACGAACGGCTGGCCGTCCCGGGCCTCGTGCTCGTGGACACCGTGGTGCCCGTGCACCCGCAGGCCGCGGATCTCGATCTGGTCATGGGGTCGCGACCTCCGCCGGTCGTCGACCAGCCTCCGCTGGGACCGTCCGATGTCGCTCACCGTGCAAACGTACCGCCGATCGCCGGTCCGCTGCAGCCGGGTCAGCCTGGCACACGTGGGTGGGCGATCGCGGTCGCGACGTCCAGGGCACGGCGGGTCTCGGCGACGTCATGGACGCGCACGATGCCCGCACCAGCCGTGGCTGCCAGGACCGCCGTCGCGAGGCTGCCCTCGAGGCGGTCGTCCGGTTCGGCGTCGTTGAGCACCCCGATGAACGACTTGCGTGACGCACCCATGAGCACCGGGCGGGCCAGGCTACGGAACTGGCGCAGCTCGCGCAGCAGCGCGAGGTTGTGGTCGAGCTCCTTGGCGAACCCGATCCCCGGGTCGACGACCACGCGTTCCCGCAGGATGCCTGCCGCTTGGAGGCGGTCGAGGCCTTCGGCCAGGAACTCGTAGGTCTCGGCGACCACGTCGTCGTAGTGGGTGTGGCGCTGCATCTCCGCCGGCGTCGACCGCGTGTGCATCAGCACGTATGCGACGTCCGTCCCTGCGACGACGTCGAGGAGCTCGGGGTATCGGGCACCGGACACGTCGTTGACGATTCTCGCGCCGACGCCGATCGCAGCCTCAGCGACCTCGGCCTTGACCGTGTCGATGCTGACCGTCATGCCCTGCTCGACGCAGGCCGCCACGACCGGGACCGCGCGTGCCAGCTCGTCGTCGACCGCCACGGGCGCCGCACCCGGACGGCTGGACTCGCCCCCCACGTCGATGATCGCTGCGCCCTCCTCGTGCAGCCGCCGCGCCATCGCGATCGCGCGCCTCGGGTGGTCGTCCGGGTACAGCAGGCCTCCGTCGGAGAACGAGTCGGGCGTGACGTTGATGATCCCCATGATCTGGCACCGGGGTCCGTAGCGGACGACCTCGGCGCCCATCACGACCGTCGGCTCGGGGTCGAGCCACGCGTTGACCGCCTGGATCGCACGATCGCGCAGGCGCTCGGCACGCGGTCGGTCCATGCTGCGGCCCGCGGCACGCACCAGTGCGACGACCGTCGACGTGGCGTGCAGGCGGTCACCGATGCGTTCGACGGTGGCCCCCGACGACGCCCACGTGGTCCGCAGGCGGTCGGGATCCTCGAGCCCGGACACGACCAGGCGGACCTGCGCATCGCGTCCCAGCGATGCGTCCACGATGCGCACCAACGGCGTCACGAACCACCCCTCTCGACACGACCGTCAGCGACGCACCCGCGTGTGCAGGCGGACTAGGCTCGACGGCGTGGACCTACACGGACCTCGGTCGTGACCCGAACGCCAGTGCCATCGCCTCGGCACGGGTGGCCGGGTTGTCACGGATGATGCCACGGACGGCGCTCGTGACGGTGGTGGCGCCGGGCTTGCGGACGCCGCGCATCGTCATGCACAGGTGCTCGGCCTCGACCACCACGACGACACCGCGCGGCTCGAGCGCCGCGACGAGGGTGTCGGCGATGGTGCTGGTCAGCCGCTCCTGCATGTTGGGTCGGCGCGCGACCACGTCGACGAGCCGCGCGACCTTGGACAGCCCGGTGACCTGGCCCTGCTGGTTCGGGATGTAACCGACGTGCGCCCTGCCGATGAACGGCACCAGGTGGTGCTCGCAGACGCTGGCGAGCGCGATGTCGCGCACAAGGACGAGCTCGCCATGCCCGGCGTCGAAGACCTTGTCGATGACGGTTGCCGGCTCGACCAGCAGGCCCGAGAAGATCTCATCGTACATCCGGGCGACCCGGTCGGGCGTGTCGGCCACACGCGGGTCGGAGGGGTCGACGCCCAGCCCCTCGAGCAGCAGCCGGACGCCGGCGGTGATCTTGTCGTGGTCGAAAGGGTACCGGTCGGCGGTGGTCACCGCCTGACCGTCCTGTGCGACCGGCGACGGCCGTCCGTCGTTGTGCACACGGACCTCAGTCACGCGTGGCCTGGGTGTCGGTGACCGCGGAACGCTCCATCCTGCTCAGGCGGGTCACGACCGTCGACTGCGGCACGGTCCCGGAGTCGCCGTTCATCAGCGGCTTGATCGCACGGGACGGTCGTGCGCGCACCTTGTCGAGGATCGCGACCAGCTCGTCCTTCTCGACGGTCTCCTGCTCGATCAGGGCGTCCGCGAGCTCCTCGAGTACGTCGCGGTTGTGCACGAGGATCTCGAGCGCCTCGTCGTGAGCCTCATCGATCAACGCCCGGATCTCACGGTCGATCTCGACGGCGATCTCGGTCGAGTAGTCCGGCTGGTGCCCGAAGTCGCGTCCCAGGAACGGCTGCCCGTCGTGCTGTCCGAGCTTGATCGGGCCGAGCGTTGGGCTCATGCCGTACTGCGTGACCATGTCGCGCGCCGTCGCGGTGGCCTTGGCGATGTCGTTGGACGCACCCGTGGTGAAGTCGCCGATCGTCAGCTCCTCGGCGACGCGACCGCCCAGCATCATCGCCAGCTGGTCAATCAGCTCGCCGCGGCTGACCAGGTACTTGTCCTCGGTCGGTAGCGACAGCGTCCACCCGAGGGCCTGCCCACGCGGGATGATCGAGACCTTGTGCACCGGGTCGGCGTGCGGGAGCGCGTGGCCCACGATCGTGTGGCCGCCCTCGTGGTAGGCGATCGTACGCTTCTCCTCGTCGCCCATCAGGCGGGTCTTGCGCTCGGGCCCGCCGATCACGCGATCGATCGCGTCCTCGAGTGAGGCCATCGAGATCTCCTTGCTGCCGCTGCGCGCGGACAGCAGGGCCGCCTCGTTGATCAGGTTCGACAGGTCGGCACCCGTGAAGCCAGGGGTACGGCGGGCGATGATCCCGAGGTCGGCGTCGCCGGACAGCGGCTTGCCGCGGGCGTGCACCTCCAATATCGCCGTGCGCCCGACCAGGTCGGGCCTGTCAACGACGATCTGGCGGTCGAAGCGGCCGGGGCGAAGCAGCGCCGGGTCGAGGATGTCGGGGCGGTTGGTCGCCGCGATCAGGATGACACCGGTCTTGAGGTCGAACCCGTCCATCTCGACGAGCAACTGGTTGAGCGTCTGCTCGCGCTCGTCGTGCCCGCCGCCCATGCCGGCGCCGCGGTGACGGCCGACGGCGTCGATCTCGTCCATGAAGATGATGGCGGGCGCGTTCGCCTTCGCCTGCTCGAACAGGTCGCGCACGCGGCTGGCTCCGACGCCTACGAACATCTCGACGAAGTCCGAGCCGGAGATCGAGAAGAAGGGCACGCCGGCCTCGCCGGCGACCGCACGCGCCAGCAGTGTCTTGCCGGTCCCGGGGGGACCGAACAGCAGGACGCCCTTGGGGATGCGCGCGCCCATCTGCTGGAACTTCGACGGATCCTCGAGGAACTCCTTGATCTCACGCAGCTCCTCGACTGCCTCACCGGCACCGGCGACGTCGTCGAACGTGACCTTCGGCGCGTCCTTGTTGACCAGCTTGGCCTTGGACTTGCCGAAGCTCGTCAGCCGGCTCCCGCCCTGCATCTGGTTCATCAGGAAGAAGAACAGCCCGAAGATCAACACCAGCGGCAGCAGGTTGATGAGGATCGAGACGAGCACGCTGCCGCTCTGGTTGTCGACCTCGGCGGTCTCGAAGGACTCCCTGCCCCGCACGTCGGCGAGGACGTCCGCGAGCTCCTCGCGGTTCAGCTCGGGGTTGTAGGCGGTCGTGTAGCGTTCGCCGTTGGCCAGCTCGCCCTCGAGGCGGCCGTCGCGGACGTAGTCCGTGTAGTTCGCGACATTGCCGGCCTCAGCCTGTTCCAGGAACTCGTTGTAGGCGATGGGCTCCGGCGCACCGGGGCGACCGAACACCGCGACCAGCGCGTAGGCCGCGATGAACAGCACCGGGATCCAGACGAACGGTGCTCGCGCGAACTTCTGAACGTTCATCGTCCCCTTCACCGGCCTCGTCCGCCGTGGCCCTCCTGCGCGACCGCCGCACGTTCGCTGTCCTGCCGTCGCGGCCCACCGAACAGGTGGCGCAGCCATGGCTATCGCTTCATCGTAGCAATGTGCCTGCCCGTCGGCCTTCGAAGGTGGCCTCAGGCGGTGGTCCGCCGCCTCTGCGCCGGTTCGGCGATGCGCGCGGATCAGCTCGAGTAGACCCGCGGTGCGAGCGTGGCGATGCAGTCGAGGTTGCGGTACCGCTCGGAGTAGTCGAGCCCGTAGCCGACCACGAACACGTCAGGCACCTCGAAGCCGAGGTAGCGCACGCGCAGCTCGGGCTGCGTCGAATCGGGCTTTGCGAGCAGTGCGAGGACCTCGAGCGACCGCGGGTTGCGGGCCGCGAGGTTGCGCAGCAGGTACTTCAGGGTGAGTCCCGAGTCGACGATGTCTTCGACCACGAGCACGTGGTAGTCGGCGATGTCGCGCTCGAGGTCCTTCAGGATCCGCACGACGCCGGACGTCTTGGTCGCCGACCCGTAGCTGGAGACTGCCATGAAGTCGACCTCGACCGGCAGATCGAGGTAGCGCGCGAGGTCCGCCATCACCATGAACGCGCCCTTGAGCACCCCGACCAGCAGCAGGCGCTGGCCGGCGTAGTCCCGCCCGATCTCGGCCGCGAGCTCTCGCAGCCGCTCCTGGAGGCGCGCACCTTCGATAAGGACGTCCTCGATGTCACCGGCGAACACGGACCGTGCGACGTCGCGGCCCGAGCTCATCCGACGCGGCCCGCCACTGCGCTGGGAGCGGCCCACGCTTCGCCCATCGCTGCGCTACCCGAGGTCATGTCAGTCCCGTCGTCGTCGGAGCCACCCACATTCTCATGCCCGCTGCGGCCTCACCGTCGCACGCGCGCTGCGCGACGCCAGGCACCCACAGCGGCTCGTCGCGCTCGTCGACGACGATCGGCACCAGGTCACGACAGGCGCGGGGGACGTGTGCGTCGACCAGCAGGTCCTGCAGCTTGCGCACCCCGCCCCCGCACCGCAGCCTGTCGCCGTCCCGCCGGGCGCGCACCGAGACGTCGACCCCGTGGGCGAGCGCACCGCTGACGTCGTCTGGGAACACTGCCCACATGCGGGCGCGCGGGCCGGGCCCGGGTGGCGCCTGGGCGAGCACGCCGGGTGGCTCCTCGTCCTCGACCTCGTCGACCGTGGCGGGCGCGGGCGGACCCAGGTCGAGCTGTGCCGGATCGGCCGACGGCGCGAGCGGCCACGGCCACTCGACGTGGACGTCGAGCCCGAGCTGGGGCAGTGTCGTGGTCCCGGGCACGGTCAGCACCTCCGGCCGCAGCGGCTGCACTGCTCCTGGTGCGAAGCCCAGCCAACCGCCACCGCACGACACCAGGGCGCCGGTCGTCAGGTGCAGCGCCTCGCCGGGCCGCAGCGCGATGATGCGCGCGACCGCGTCTGCCGGCAGGTCACCGGCACCCACGGCGGCGGCGGTCGTCCGGAGCACGCGGGTCGACAGGGCACGCGGCAGCCGCCGCATGAGGTCGAGGCGGACCGCGCGGGTGACCCCCCACGCCACGGTCAGCTGCGCGGTGTGCTGCGCCGCCAGCGCATCGAGCGCGTCGGTGTCGATGCGGGCCAGCTCCGCCATGCGGTTCAACGCTCCGACGACGTCACCGGGGCCACCGGCGAGGCGCTCGAGGACCGGCAGCACGTCGTGGCGAGCGCGCGCACGCCTCTGGTCGGGGTCCCGGTTCGTCGGATCGGCGACCGCCGGCAGACCCTCGCCGACGATGAACGACGCCACGTCGTCCCGGCGGATGCGCAGAAGCGGCCGCAGCAGGCGCACACCGTGCTGGGAGCGCAGCGGGCGCATGCCGCCGATGCCGCGCAGGCCGGCGCCACGCACGAGGTTCATCAGCACGGTCTCGGCCTGGTCGTCGGCCGTGTGGCCGATCATGACCCAGCGCACGGAGGCCGCCGCCGCACGAGTGAACAGCGCGTCGTAGCGGGCCTCCCGCGCTGCTGCCTCCGGGCCGAGGCGGCCTGCGAGGACCTCCACCCGGTCCTCGTGGTACCTCGCCTCGAGCGCGGCGGCGTGCGCGGCCGCGGTCGCCGCGTCGGACGCGTCGTCGCGCAGCCCGTGGCGCACGTGGACCAGCTCGAGATCGAGGTCTGGACGTCCGATGCTGACCAGGTGCGCCATCGCGGTCGAGTCGGGGCCGCCGGACACGGCCATTAGCGCGGTCGCGCCCTTCGGCACCGGCGCGCAGGCCCTTACGACCTCGTCGACCATCGCGTCGCGCGACAGCCCGGCCGGCAGCGCGCCGACCCGGCGGGCAGCCTGCTGCCGTGACGCCGCGCTGGACGCCGTGGGACGCTTCGCTGCGACCAGCGCCGCTCGATCCCCACCCTCCGGCTCGCTGGCGCTCGCCAGCGCCCTACGACCGGATTCCGGGGCGGCGCTCATGTGCTAGCCGGACACGCGCTGGACCCACTGGTCGGGATGGTCGAGCTCAGCGTGCGTCGGCAGGTTGCCCGGGTCCTGCCACACACGGTTGAACACATCGCGACCGTGGTCACGCTCGATCTGCAGGATGAACTCCTCGCCCCGCGAATACTGCTTGGCCTTCATCGACAGGCCCAGCAGCCGGAACAGCATCCGGTCCGCCCCACGCCTGCGACGCTCGTTGAGGGCCTGCCGGACGCCCGCCACGCTGATGCCGGTGGGATCGCGCTCCTCCAGGACCTGCGCACCCCAGTCCATGACGACGTTGCCGTGGCCCTCGAGCAGCGACATCATACCCTGCGCGCGATCCATCAGCTGGCGCTGCGCCGGCGTGAGGACCGCCTCGAGGAACTGCTGCATGTTGAGTCCCTCGCGGGCCGACCGCAGCAGGTCGCCGAGCCGGTCGACGACGGTGCGCAGCCGGTCGGCATCCAGCCGGGTCTCCGACAGGTACGCGTCGACGATGTCCCGCAGCGTCGGCCGCATCCACTCGACGGCCTCGAACTGCAGCCTGTGGGCCAGCTCGTGCAGCACTACGCCCATGCGGAACGCCGCCGGCGTGACGTTGGCGCTGGGCAGGAACCCGCGCTCGAGCTCAACGAGGTTGGGTCCGATCAGCGTCAGGCGGCCGGGCCGCTCGTCGTTGGGCAACAGCACCTCATACTGCCCCAGCACCTTGGTGGAGAGGAACCCGAACACGATCCCGAGTTGGGCGCCGAGCGCCTTCCTGGCGATCGCACGGTTGACGTCGCTGCGGTCCATCAGCTGCTCGGCCAGCGGGTCGACCAGCCACGCGATGCTGGCCAGGTTGCTGCGCAGCCAGGCGATCCGTCCCACGACGCGGACCGAGGCCGGCGGCAGGTCGCCTCCAAGGCCCGTGACCTCGCGCGCCAACCCGTCGGCGCGCACGGCGGTGTCGCGCAGCTCGGCGCGCAGCCGGTCGACCTCGCCGCGGGTGACGTCGGGCTGGACGCGCAGCGCGATCAGCTTCGCGACACGCTCCGCCAGCGCCCAGTCGGCCAGCGGCCCCGCCGGACCACCTGACAGGCGCGAAGGCAGCTGCGTCATGCCTGCCCCGCTGCGACATCCATGAACGCCCCTACCGTCGTTGCTTCTCGCGACGCTCCGCGGCGAACTTCGGCTGCCACCACAGGTAGGCGAAGAGCAGCGCCACTGCGATCACGAGTCCGCCGAGCATCACCGGCACCGAGATCCACTGGAAGAACGACGGTTCCTCGTAGGCCTCCGGGAAGAACTCCTGCGCCTGCTGGGACGACCCCTGCTGCAGCTGCTCGTAGGTCAGGCCCTCCTCGTCGGCCGGCGCTGAGGCCTCCTCGGTCGCCCGCGCCGCGGGAGCGGACACGGCGGCCACGGCGAGCACCACGAGCACGAGCGCGAGCAGCCGCCGCAAAGGGCGCGACGGCGCCGTGTCCATGTCGTGCGCAGTCATGTGCTCCTCCGCTGCTGTGACGTCGTGGTGCGCGGTGTGGTGACCGCGGAGTGTAGCGGCTGGCGGCCATCGGCAGACGGCGGGCGGCGATCCGCGATCACGTCCCGTACGCTGTGGCGACCCACCACTCCGGTGCCGTCGGCCGCCTCGACGTACCATCTGCGGTCGTACGACGACGCTGGCGCCCGTCACGACGCAGTCGAGAGCATACCGAATGGCAGCGTTCTTCTTCTCGTCGCTCGCGCTGACCGCACTGGTCGGTGCGGCTGCGATCGTGGTAACGACGATCGCAGCTCGGCGGGATCCCGACGGTCCCGCCGCCGGCCTGCTCGCGGACCTGGCGCCTGCGGCGCTGCCCCTGGCAGCGGTGGTGGCCACCACCTCCATGGTGGGCAGCCTGGTCTTCTCGGAGGTGCTGGGCTACCCGCCGTGCACGCTGTGCTGGTACCAGCGGATCGCGATGTACCCGCTCGCTCCGATCCTCGGGATCGCTGCGGTGCGCCGCGATCTCGGGATCCGCGTGTACGCGTGGGTCCTGGCCGGCAGCGGCGCGGTGATTTCGCTGTACCACTACGTGATCCAGTGGGTACCCGACCTCGACGCGACCGCGTGCGCGGTCGACAACCCGTGCACCGCGGTCTTCGTCCGCGAGTTCGGGTTCGTGTCGATCCCGTTCATGGCCCTGTCGGGCTTCCTGGCGATCAGTGCCATGCTGTGGGCGGCGACAATCGCGACAGCGATCGACAACGATGACCGCGAGCCGGCTCAGGCCGGCGTGGCGTGACAGGATCGATGCAGGCCATGACAGCGACAGGTGATCTGAGATGACGACGACGTCCAGCCGCTCGAAGAAGAACCGCCCGTCGGCGAAGTCGCGCAACCGGTCACGCGGGCGCCGGTCCGCGCGGCGCAGCAACACCTTCGTGTGGGTGTTCCTGGGCGGGCTCGTCGTGCTCTTCGGCGTGCTCGCGTTCGTGTCCCGCTCCACGGGGCCGGCCGCCGAGATCACCGACGCCAGCGTTTCGGGCGACGCGCTTGCACCGTACAACACCGGGCTCGACGGGGCGGTCGGCCGCCAGGCGCCTGAGCTCTCGGGCACGTCGGTCACCGGTGAGCCGATGACGATCGAGCCGGGTGACGGCACGTCCAAGGCGATCGTGTTCCTCGCGCACTGGTGCCCCCACTGCCAGCGGGAGGTGCCGACTGTCACCCAGTGGGTCGAGGAAGGCAACCTGCCCGAGGGGGTCGAGCTGGTGGGTGTGACCACGGGCATCGACCGCAACCGCCCGAACTACCCGCCGCAGGACTGGCTCGAGCGCGAGGAGTTCCCGGCCGAGACTCTCGTCGACGGCGACAACAGCGCGGCACGTGCCTACGGCCTGACGAACTATCCCTACTGGGTGCTCGTCGACGGCGACGGCAAGGTCGTGCAGCGCTGGAGCGGTGAGACCACGCCCGACCAGCTCACCGAGCGCATCGGCGGGCTCGCCCAGTAGGCGACGACACCGACGGACGTCGCCGTGCCGTCAGGTAGGGCCGTCGTCCGGTCGAGGAACGTCGCGATCTGCCCCCGGGTGACCGCGTCGGCCGGACAGAAGCTGCACGGCGTGCAGCCATCGGCGATGCCGGCCGCGGCCAACCCGGATAGTGCGGGGCCTGGTTCCGCAAGCGACTGGACGACCGGCTCCGCCAAACAGAACCGCAGGGCCTCGTTCCGCAAACGACTGGACGACCGGCTCCGCCGGACAGAAATCTTGCGCGCTCCGCGCTTCGCGCCCGCATACTCGGGCGCTGTGGCATACGCACTCGAGCTCTTCTTCGATCCGCACGCCGAGTCCGCGGTTCGCACGATGTGGGCGAACCTGGAGGCCCGCGGCCTGCGAAGCATGGCCACTGCCGGCCACTGCCAGCACCGTCCCCACGTGTCGCTGCTCGTCGCCGAGCGTCTCACGTTCGACCAGGCCCGTGCGGCAGTTGAGCCCCTGACCGAGGCGACTGACGTGATCCTGCGCCTCGGATCCATCGCTGTGTTTCCGGGCCGCGCCGGTGTGGTCTACCTCGGCGTCACGCCGACCCGGCGGTTGCTGAGCCTCCACCACGAGCTGCATGCCCGCCTGGCGGCCGTGGGCGTCGAGTCGGGTCGGCACTACCTGCCCGACGCGTGGGTCCCCCATTGCACGCTGGCACAAGGCCTGACCCACGACCAGGTCACGACGGCGGTGCACGCCGTCAAGCGGCTGCGGCCCATCGACGCCGACATCGTCGAGGTCGGCATCCAGAACACCGACAGCGGGCGGATCACACCGATCGCGCAGCTGCCCCGCAGCCGCAGCGCCGACTGAGACGCGGCTGCGGTCGCGGACCGCACAGGGGGCACCGGTCGATCGAAACGGTCCGCCGAGCTGTCAGACTGGCGACCCGACCCCGTCACAGGAGGACGCTGCTCGATGGTGCTGTTGCACAGCCTCATGCGCTGGCTGGTCCTGCTGGCGGCGATCGCCGCCATCGTGGGCTATGGACGCGCGCGCGGCCGCAACGGCTTTGACGCCCTCACGGAGCGGCTCGGCTCGCTGTACGCCGCGGTGATCGGGATCCAGCTGTTGCTCGGCGTCGTGCCGTGGGTGCTCCAGGGGCGCTGGAGCGGCGCGAACGTGTTCCTGTCGTTCATCCACCCGGTGATGATGCTGCTTGCGACCGGCGTCGCTTCGGCTGGAGTCGCCCGGGCGCGACGGACCCGCAGTGCGATGACCGGCCTTATCGCTGTAACCGTGAGTCTGGTCATCGTCATCGTCGCCATCCCCTCATATGCCTGGCGGCTCGGGTGAGGGGCGAGCGCAGCGAGCCCGGCGGGCGGGGACTCTCACGGGTGAGGGGCGAGCGCAGCGAGCCCGGCGGGCGGGGATCAACGTGGTGAGGGGGCTTCTTGATGCGCTGGAGGGCGTGTGGGAGGGGCCCGGCGAAGGCCACTATCCCACCATGGAGCCGTTCGCCTACCGCGAGCAGCTGACGTTCTCGCGGCTCGGCGACAAGCCGATCCTGAGCTACACCCAGCAGACCTTGCGTGCCGGCACGGACACACCACTGCATGCGGAGTGCGGCTACGTCCGGGTCGACCGCGACCGGGTCGAGCTGGTCATCGCGCAGCCGACCGGCTTCACGGAGATCCACCACGGCCCCAGCGCCGGCGGCGTCTACGAGCTCGGGCTGACGGCGTTCGGACGCACCGCTTCGGCACTGCGGGTCGACACGGTACGACGGCGCTGGGAGCTGCGCGGCGACGACCTGGTCGTCGATCTGTGGATGAGCTACGGCGGGGTCGTCGACGGTCACCACCTGCGGGCTCAGCTGCGTCGGCAGGGGTGAGCGTGCGGGATCAGACGCCGGCGGGCACCGCGACCAGGAGTCCGGCGATCTGGTCGCCGTGGTCGTCACAACCGATGCCGATGACACAACGAGCGTTCACAGTGGCTTCGAGCCCTCACAGCCCGGTGCAGTGGTCCCCCACGCGACACCATCGACCGCAGGGCGCTCCGCGTACGCGACGGCTTCGGGTTCGCCGCCACCGGTGGGGTCGGCGGTGACCGCGCCCGAAGCAGAGAGGCGCGGTCGACTCGGCGAGCTCGCACGGTTGTTCGGCCGTCTCGGCGTCGTCGGGTTCGGCGGGCCGGCGGCACACATCGCGATGATGCACGACGAGGTCGTGACGCGGCGCCGATGGCTGTCCGACGGCGCGTTCGTCGACCTCATCGGCGTGACGAACCTGATCCCCGGACCGAACTCGACCGAGATGACGATGCACGTCGGCCGGGTGCGCGCCGGCTGGCGGGGCCTGATCGTCGCGGGTGCCAGCTTCATACTGCCGGCAGCCGCGATCGTCCTGGCCTGCGCCGTGGCCTATGTCCGCTACGGCCAGACGCCCAACGGCCAGGCGCTGCTCTACGGTGTCAAGCCAGTCGTACTGGCGATCATCGGCCAGGCGCTTGTCAAGCTGGGACGCACGGCGCTGGCCGGCCGGCTGCAGTGGGTGGTGGGCGTCGCGGCGGTCGTCGCCTATGTGCTCCGCGGCAACGAGATCGCCATCCTGCTCGTCGGGGCGTTGGTCGTGCTGGCGTGGCGCACGGTCGGGCCAGCCACGGGACCGACAGGCGTGGTCGCGCTGCTGCTGGCGACCGAGCAGTCGGGATCGCTCGGGCTCGGTCGCGTCCTGGCCGTGTTCCTCAAGATCGGCGCTGTGCTCTACGGCTCCGGCTACGTCCTGCTCGCCTTCCTGCGGAGCGACCTTGTCGTCCGCCTGGACGTGCTGACCAACCAGCAACTGCTCGACGCCGTCGCCATCGGCCAGTTCACGCCGGGGCCGTTGTTCACCACCGCGACGTTCATCGGCTACCTGATCGCGGGAGTGCCGGGCGCGGTGGTCGCCACGGTCGGGATCTTCCTGCCCGCGTTCTGCTTCGTCGCGGCGATCGGGCCGTACGTCGAACGCCTGCGCCTGCGCACGTGGACGGCCGCGCTGCTCGACGGCGTCAACGCGGCCGCCGTCGGTCTGATGGCAGGCGTGCTGCTCGAACTGACCGGCGACGCCCTCGTTGATCCTCTGACCGTCGTTCTCGCGCTGGTGACGGCTCTGCTGCTGTGGCGGACCAGCCTGAACTCGGCCTGGCTGGTCCTGGGTGGCGCGGCAATCGGGATCGCGGTTGCGGCGAGCGGCCTGATCTGATGCGGAGGGCTCGCCGGGCCAGCACCCGCGTCAGATGGCGCCCGTGACCCTGACCGCACCCGGGTGCGGTTTCGGCAGGCCGCTACCCGGCGGCGGCGCACTCGCGTTCGATCAGCTCACGACGAAGGATCTTGCCCGACGCCGACTTCGGGATCTGCTCGACGAACTCGACGCGTCGCACCCGCTTGTGCGGTGCGACCCGCTCGGCCACGAACCCGATCAGGTCGTCGGGGTCCAGCTCGCCCCGGGACACGACGTAGGCCTTTGGCACCTCGCCGGCCTCCTCGTCGGGGCTGGCGACCACCGCGGCGTCGGCGACCTCGGCGTGGGTCAGCAGCAGCGCCTCGAGCTCGGCGGGCGCGACCTGGAAGCCCTTGTACTTGATCAACTCCTTGACGCGATCGACGATCGCGAAGTAGCCGGCGTCGTCGACGGTGGCGATGTCGCCCGTCCGCAGCCAGCCGTCCTCGTCGATGGCTGCTGCCGTCGCCTCCGGGTTGTTGAGGTAGCCGCGCATGACCTGCGGTCCGCGCACCAGCAGCTCGCCGGGCTCGCCCACGCCGACGTCCTCGCCTGTGTCGACGTCGACCAGCCGGCACTCGGTGCCCGGGATCGGCGGACCGACCAGGGAGGGATCGATGGTCCCGGCGTCGTCGGGGTTGCTGTGGCTGACAGGGCTCAGCTCGGTCATGCCGTAGCCCTGCATGACGGTGCAGCCGATGCGCTCGGCGGTCATGCGGGCCACGTCACCGCCGAGAGGCGCCGCGCCCGACATCAGGCCGCGCACCGAGCGGAGGTCGAAGCTGTCGACGACGGGGTGCTTGGCGAGCGCGTGGACGATCGGTGGCACGACGTTGACGTAGGACACGTCGTGTGTCTGGATCAGGTCGAGGAACCGCTCGAGGTCGAACCGCGGCATCGTCACGATCGTGGCGCCTTTGAACAGCCCGTAGCACATGATCACGGTCATGCCATAGATGTGGAAGAACGGCAGCAGGCCCAGCACCACGTCGTGGCCGCTGATCGGCACCGCGACGTGGGGCGCCATCGCATCGATCTGGACGAGGTTGGCGACGATGTTGCCATGGGTCAGCATCACGCCCTTCGACGTCCCGGTCGTGCCGCTGGAGTACGGAAGCACCGCGAGATCGGTGCCCGGGTCGATCGGCGCCGGGTCAACGGTAACGCCGTCGTCGAGCAGCGCCGCCAACGACGTCGTCTGCTCGGCCTCGCCGAGCACGATGAGCTCGCGGACGACGGTGCGCTCGATCGCCTGCCGCGCCGGCCCGACCAGCGGGGGGACGGTCACCAGCATCGTCGCGCCGGAATCGACCAGCTGATGGTGCAGCTCGTCGGGTGTGGACAGCGGGTTGGCCGTCGTGACGACGCCGCCGAGGCTGGTCACGGCGAGGAACACCACCGCGTACTCCGGCAGGTTCGGGCTCACGATCGCGAGCACATCGCCCTTGCCGAGGCCGCGTGCCGCCAGCCCCGACGCGACGCGGGCGACGGCGCCCCCGAGCTGGCCGTAGCGCAGCGTGCGTCCCGACGGGCCATCGATCAGCGCGACCTTGTCCGCGTGCGCCTCGACGTCGCGCAGCACGTAGGCCGGCAGCGACACGTCCGGCACCTCGACATCGGGGAACGGGCTGCGGTGGATCATCGGCTCCGAACCTTTCGGCTGCCCTGGTGACCAAACGAGTCTCACCGTGGTCGCGCCGCTTGACAATGGTCTGCCGACGCACCACGAGGGCGACGTGTCAGCCGTGCGCCGACCCGGTAGCGTGCCCGCGACGGACGAGCCTGAACGGAGCACATGTGGGCGTCGCGCAGCTGTTCGACCTGTCGGGCCGCACCGCGGTGATCACGGGCGGGTCCCGCGGGCTCGGCCTGCAGATCGCGGAGGCGCTCGGCGAGCAGGGCGCGCGGCTCGTGCTGACCGCCCGACGGCAGGAGCAGCTCGACCAGGCCGCGGCCAGACTGCGCGGGCAGGGCGTGACCGTGACCGCGACGGCCAGCGACCTGTCGCAGCCCGACGCCGTCGACGCCTTCGTCGACGGGGTGCTCGAGCGCCAGGACGCGATCGACATCCTGGTCAACAACGCCGGCGCGACGTTGGGGCGCCCCCGCCGAGCAACACCCACGTGACGCGTGGCACAAGGTCGTCGACCTGAACCTGACCGCCACGTTCCTGCTCACCCAGCGGGTCGCGGCCGCCTCGATGATCCCGCGCGGCGCTGGGCGCATCGTCAACATCGCCTCGATCGCGGGCCTGCAGGGCAACAACCCCCGGATGGTGGGGACCGTCGCGTACAACACATCCAAGGGTGGGGTCATCGCGATGACCCGGGCGCTGGCCGCCGAGTGGGCGCGGCACGGCATCACCGTCAACGCGATCGCCCCGGGCTACTTCCCGACGAAGATGACGCGCGGAACCCTCGAGTACGCGCAGGAGATCATCGAGGACGCCACACCGCTGGGGCGGACTGGTGGACCCGAGGACCTCAAGGGCGTCGCGGTGCTGCTGGCCTCGGACGCCTCGGCCTACATCACGGGCCAGACGATCGCGGTCGACGGCGGCATCACCGCGGTGTGAGATGATGGGGTCCACGCCCCGGACGGACCACACAGGGGCGAGAGGACGGACTGTGAGCGACGCACTGCCACCCGCGGGCTGGTACCCCGCGCAGGGCGATCCACCCGACATCGAGCGCTACTGGGACGGCCAGGCGTGGACGACCCAGACCCGCTCGGTGACAGCGCCGCCTCCGGTCGCACCCGAACCCACCGGCCAGTTCGGCCCCGGTGGTGCGCCGAGGGCAGCGGTGGACAGCCACGAGATCGACTACGAGATCTTCGGCGACGATCTGCAGTTCGTCGAGGTCGAGCTGGACCCGGGCGAGACGATCATTGGTGAGGCCGGCACGATGCTGGCCATGTCCGAGGGCGTGGCATTCGAGACGCGCATGGGTGACGGGACCGAACCAGGCCGGGGGGTGGTCAGCAAGCTGCTGGGCGCGGGACGCCGCGCGATCACCGGAGAGTCGCTGTTTCTGACCCACTTCACCAACCAGGGCTCGGGCGCGGCGAAGGTCAGCTTCGCCGCGCCGTACCCCGGCAAGATCGTCCCGATCGACCTCGACGACGTCGGCAACAGGCTGATCGCACAGAAGGATGCGTTCCTGTGCGCCGCCATGGGGACCCGGGTCGGCGTGGCGTTCAACCGCAAGCTCGGGGCGGGTCTGTTCGGCGGCGATGGGTTCATCCTGCAGGACCTGCAGGGCGACGGGAAGTGCTTCCTGCACGCCGGCGGCACCGTGGTCGTTCGCGAGCTGCAGAACGAGACGCTGCGGCTCGACACCGGGTGCCTAGTCGCGCTCGAACCGACCCTGGAGTACTCGATCGAGCGTGCCGGCAGCCTCAAGACCATGGTCTTCGGTGGCGAGGGGATCTTCCTGGCGACGATCCGCGGCAGGGGCCGCGTGTGGATCCAGTCGCTGCCGTTCGCCCGCCTGGCCGCCCGCGTTGCCGCCAACGTCACGGTGCGTCGCAACGACGGCGAGAGCTCGATGCTCGGCCAACTCGGCAACCTGTTCGAGTAGCCCACTGGCCCCCACGTCGCGTTCGCGGCCACGAACGCGACGTGGTCGTCGGAGCGTCGCGCATCCGGTGCTTCGGCAGCCCCGCCCAGTGATGCCTGGTGTGCGTGATGGATGGCGGCGGAATGCTGTCGGCGAGCCGATGCCGTCGACCGTGCCTGGGGCCCAGATGCAGCTCGAGATGTCAGACCGCGCACGCGACCTCCACGAGCGCCTCGTGGCGTTCATTGACGACCGCATCCATCCCAACGAGGAGACCTACGCGCAGCAGGTCGCCGAGGGCGACCGCTGGAAGTCGCCGGCGATCATCGACGAGCTCAAGAGCCGCGCCCGCGCCGCAGGGCTGTGGAACCTCTTCCTGCCCGACAGCGACCTCGGTGCGGGCCTGAGCAACCTCGAGTACGCACCGCTGTGCGAGGTGATGGGACGGGTCCTGTGGGCGCCGGAGGTCTTCAACTGCAACGCTCCCGACACCGGCAACATGGAGGTCCTGACCCGCTACGGCACGGCCGAGCAACAGGACCGCTGGCTGCGACCGCTGCTCGACGGTGAGATCCGGTCGTGCTTCGCGATGACCGAACCCGACGTCGCGTCGTCGGACGCCACCAACATTAGCGCCAGCATCGTGCGTGACCGTGACGACTGCTTGATCAACGGCCGCAAGTGGTGGACGACCGGTGCCGGCAACCCGCGGTGCGAGATCGCGATCGTGATGGGCAGGACCGACCCCGACGCCGAGACCTACCGGCAGCAGTCGATGATGCTGGTGCCGATGGACACTGCGGGCGTGACGGTCGAGCGGACGCTGACGGTGTTCGGCTACGACGAGGCACCCCACGGTCATGCCGAGATCACCTTCGACGACGTGCGCGTGCCGGCGGCCAACATGCTGCTCGGCGAAGGGCGCGGGTTCGAGATCGCCCAGGGCCGGCTGGGGCCCGGACGGATCCACCACTGCATGCGCCTGATCGGCCAGGCCGAGCGCGCGCTCGATGCGATGTGCCGCCGTGCGCTGGACCGGGAGGCCTTCGGCCGCCCGCTCGCCGAGCACGGGACCGTCCGCGCCGACATCGCACGGTCCCGCATCGAGATCGACCAGGCACGGCTGCTCGTGCTCGACGCCGCCCACAAGATGGACACGGTGGGCAACAAAGCAGCCCGTGCCGAGATCGCCATGATCAAGGTGGTCGCACCCGCGATGGCGCAGCGGGTCATCGACCGGGCCATCCAGGTGCACGGTGGCGCGGGCGTGTCGGGTGACACGTTCCTGGCGGAGGCGTGGGCAAACGCACGGACCCTGCGGCTTGCGGACGGGCCTGACGAGGTCCACGCCGAGGCCGTCGCCAGACTCGAGCTGCGCAAGCACAGGTGAACCACGGGACCCGCCCAGCGATCCACTTCGTGCGCCATGGCGAGTCGGTCGCCAACGTTGCCGACCGAGCCCGTCGCGACCGTCCGGACGACAGCGACCGGCTGTCTGATCGCGGGTGGGCGCAGGCCCGGGAGCTGGGACGTCGCCTGCGCGACAAAGGGCTCGAGGCGATCGTCGCCAGCCCGATGAGGCGTGCGCAGGAGACTGCCGCAGGCATTGCCGAGACCCTCGACCTGCCGCTGTCGACCGATCCGGACCTGTTCGAGGTCCGGCAGTGCGACGCGTTCTACGCCGCCCGCCCCGATCAGCAGCACCGGTACGCGACGCTGGCATGGATGCCCGCTGCCGACCCGACCTACGCCGAGCCGGGCGCTGAGTCCTTCGCCGACGTCGTCGCTCGGGTCCACAGGGTCCAGCAGCGCCTGCACGGTGACGCCGACCACGGGCGTGTCGTGGCCGTCAGCCACTTCGGCTTCCTGCACTGGTTCCTCGGGGTCACGCTGTTCGGCGAGGACTTCGTGCCCGCTCACCTGCCCGCGCTGTACCGCATGGGGCATGCCAACACCGGCATCACGGTGTTCGAACGCCACGACCGCCGCGTGATGGATGGCCTCGACCTGTCCGGCTGGGTGCTGACGACCTGGAACGACCAGGCCCACCTCTGACCGGGAGGCCGCGCCCGGAGGCGCGGACATCCCCGGTGATCCGCCACGTCGATGTCTGCCACCGGCGCGGGCGGGCAGGATGCACGGCATGACTGATCGCGTCACTGCAGACCGTCACGGCGCCGTCGCCGTGATCACCATCGACAACCCACCGCTCAACGTGTTCAGCCCCAGCGTCCCCGAGGGGATCGCGGCGCACGTACGCGATGCCGAGGCCGACGACGGGGTCCGCGCCATCGTGATCACCGGTGCCGGAAGCCACTTCGTCGCCGGCGCGGACATCACGACCTTCGGCATGCCCCGCGATGAGGCCCCCGACCTGCCCGGGCTGATCCACACGCTCGCCGAGGCATCCAAGCCGGTCGTCGCGGCGATCCGCGGCACCGCGTTCGGTGGCGGGCTCGAGATGGCGATGGCATGCCACTGGCGCATCGCCACGCCCGACGCCAACCTGGGCCTCCCCGAGGTCAAGCTCGGCCTGTTGCCCGGTGCGGGCGGGACCCAGCGCCTGCCACGGCTGGTCGGTCTGACCACCGCGTTGCGCATGATCACGACCGGCTCCCCCGTCGACGGCCGTCGCGCCCACGAGCTCGGCCTGGTCGACGCGCTCGCCGAGGACGACGTGGTCGCCACCGCCGTCGCCTTCACCCAGCGCATGACGAGCGAGGACGACCCGCTGCGGCGCACCCACGAGCTCGAGGTGGCGGTCGACGGCGATGCCAGAGAGATTGTCGACGGCGCCCGCGCCGAGGCCGAGCGGCGCGCACCAGGGCTGATCGCACCGCAGCGCTGCATCGACGCGGTTGCGGCCGCCGTCGAGCTGCCGTTCGGCGAGGGCGTCCGGCGCGAGCGTGAGCTGTTCGAAGAGCTGATGGAGTCGGACCAGTCCAGGAGCCTGCGCCACGTCTTCTTCGCCGAGCGTCGCGCAGCCAAGATCGACGACATCGGCGACGACGTCGAACCACGCACGATACGGCAGGGCGCCGTGATCGGTGCTGGGACCATGGGTGGCGGCATCGCGATGAACTTCGCGAACGCCGGCATCCCCGTCACGGTCGTCGAGGTGGACCGGGACAGCCTCGACCGGGGCCTGGCCAGGGTCGAGGGCAACTACCAGCGCACGGTCGACAAGGGGCGGCTGGAGCCCGACGAGAAGCGGCGCCGGCTGGACCGCATCGCCGGCACGACGGACTTCGAAGGGGTGGCCGACGCCGACGTGGTCATCGAGGCGGTGTTCGAGGACATGGACCTCAAGCGCGAGGTGTTCGGACGCCTCGACGGCACCGCCGCGGACCACGCGGTGCTGGCGACCAACACCTCGACGCTGGACGTCAACGAGATCGCCCGGGCGACGAACCGCCCGGCATCCGTCGTCGGCATGCACTTCTTCAGCCCGGCGAACGTGATGCGGCTGCTCGAGGTCGTGCGGGGCGAGGCCACGTCCGACGAGGCGCTGCTGACGGCGGTGACGCTCGGGAAGAAGATGGGCAAGGTGCCGGTGGTCGTGGGCGTGTGCGACGGCTTCGTCGGCAACCGCATGTTCCACGTGTACGTCGACGAGGCGACGGCCCTCATCGAGGAGGGCGCCCTGCCGCAAGACGTCGACCGGGTCATGACGGACTTCGGCTTCAAGATGGGCCCGTTCGCAGTGCAGGACCTGGCC
Source organism: Euzebyales bacterium (assembly GCA_035461305.1). Classification (NCBI taxonomy): domain Bacteria; kingdom Bacillati; phylum Actinomycetota; class Nitriliruptoria; order Euzebyales; species Euzebyales bacterium. The sequence goes on from DATHVN010000158.1 coordinate 47,331, forward strand.
GGGCTCGACGTGGGCTACCGGATCCGCAACCAGCAGGCCGTCGCCCGTGGCATCAACCCTGACGCGCGCGAGCGCACGATCGCCGACACGATCGTCGAACGCGACCGGCTGGGCCAGAAGACCGGCGCGGGCTTCTACCGCTACGACGAGGGCAGCCGCACCCCCGTGCCCGATCCGGAGATCGAGGAGCTGATCGTCGCGCACGCCAAGGAGCACGACATCGAGCGGCGTGACATCGACGACCAGGAGATCCGCGACCGCCTGCTCGGCCAGCTGATCAACGAGGGCGCACGCATCCTTGAGGAGGGCATCGCCCAGCGGGCGAGCGACATCGACGTCATCTACGTCCACGGCTACGGATTCCCCGCACACCGCGGTGGGCCGATGTTCCACGCCGGTCTCGTCGGCCTCGACGAGGTGCTCGCCACCACGGACCGGCTCCACCAGCGTCACGGCCACCGCTGGGAGCCGGCACCCCTGCTGCGCGAGCTGGCCATGGACGGCAGGACGTTCGCCGACGCGTGAGGGGACGCCGGCCCGTGCCCACCGGTTTCTGGGGACACCGCGGCGAGCCGGCGTTGGGGCGCGTCCCCACCGCCGCCGATCGGCCCAGGTCCGGGGACACCGCGGCGAGCCTGCGTTGGGGCGCGTCCCCAGAAGGTGGCACCGACACGAAACGTGGCCGTCACGCGCGCCGCGTAGCGTGGTGGCATGCGACAAGAGCGCCAGATCAGCATGCCGTCGGAGCTGCGACGCGACGTGCGCATCCTCGGGGACGCGCTCGGGCAGATCATCGCCGAGGCCGGCGGGACCGACCTGCTCCGCGCGGTCGAGGAGTTGCGCATGGCGACCATCGCATTCCGTCGCGACGCGACCCCCGCGGCACTCGACGAGATCCATGAGCAGATCGACGCGATGGACCTGAGCCGCGCCGAGGCGGTCGCCCGCGCGTTCACCTGCTACTTCCAGCTGATCAACCTCGCCGAGGAGCGCCAGCGCATGCGCACGCTGCGCCAGCGTGGCGAGCAGCGCGAGGCGATCGCCGACTCGCTCGCGGCGGCCGTCAACGAGGCGGTGGCGCGTGACGGACGGGAGGCGCTGACCGCACTGCTCGGTCGGCTGCGGATCCACCCGGTGTTCACCGCGCACCCGACCGAGGCCCGGCGCCGCGTCGTGACGGAGGCCCTGCGCCGCATCGGCGAGCAGCTCGACCGCTTCGACGTCGTGCACCTGCCCCGCACCGCCCGGGCGGACATCGCGCGCAGCCTCCGCGAGGAGATCGCCATCCTGTGGCGCACCGCGCAGATCCGCGACCAGCAGCCCACGCCGCTCGACGAGGTCCGTCGCAACCTCGCGGTGTTCGACGACACCCTGTTCCTGGTACTCCCGCGGATCTACCGCGAGCTCGACCGCGCGCTCGGGCCCGAGACGGTGGGGGCGCGCCCTCCGGAGTTCCCGACGTTCCTGCGCTGGGGCAGCTGGGTCGGCGCCGACCGCGACGGCAACCCGTACGTCACCGCCGAGGTTACCAGCCGGACCGTGGCCATCCAGACCGAGCACGTCCTGCGCGGCCTCGAGCGGGCGACGCGGCGCATCGGCCGCACCCTCACGGCAACGTCCGCGTCGACGCCGCCGAGCAGGCACCTGCGCCGGGCGCTCGAGGATGACGCCGAACGGTGGCCGGCCCGGTGGGAGTCGATCGTGAAGCGTGCCGCTGACCAGCCGCACCGCATGCACATGATCGCGATGGCCGACCGCCTCGAGGCGACGCGGGAGCGCACACCGCACGGCTACCCGTCGGCGGAGGCCTTCATCGACGACATCGCGCTCGTCCAGCGGTCACTCGACAGCGGCGGCGCGCGGCGGCTCGCCTACGGCGAGCTGCAGCACCTGCGCTGGCAGGCGGAGACGTTCGGTTTCCACTTCGCGTCGTTGGAGATCCGACAGGACTCGGGCACCCACGACGCGGTCATCCGCGAGCTGACACCCGAAGCGGAGCGCGACCTGCACGCCCTGGACCGGCTGGCCACCGACGGCTGGCCCGAGGGGGTCGAACCGTCGTCGGACCTGGCACGCGAGGTCATCGGGACCATCCAGACGATGGCCGAGCTGCAGGCGACCTACGGCGTCGAGGCGTGCCGGCGCTACGCCGTCAGCTGGAGCCGCGAGGCGGTCGATGTGATGACGGTGCGGGCGCTGGCCCGGCTCGCGGTCCCCGACGGATCGTTGACGATCGACGTCGTCCCGCTGTTCGAGAGCCGCGAGGACCTCCGCAGGGCACCCAAGGAGCTCGACACCCTGCTGTCGCTACCCAGCGAGCAGGCACGGCTCGACGCGAAAGGGCGGCAGTTCGAGGTCATGCTCGGCTACTCGGACTCGACCAAGGACGCCGGGTTCCTCGCGGCCAACATCGCGCTGTTCGAGGCGCAGGCCGCGCTGACGGAGTGGGCGGGCCGCAACGACGTGGCGCTGACACTGTTCCACGGCCGCGGCGGCGCCGTCGGCCGTGGCGGTGGACCGGCGAACCGCGCGATCCTCGGGCAGGCTCCCGGTTCGGTCAACGGCCGGTTCAAGATCACAGAGCAGGGCGAGGTGGTGTTCTCGCGGTACCGCACGCTGCCGCTCGCGCAGCGCCACCTGGAGCAGATCACCAACGCGACCATCCGCGCGTCGCTGCACGCGCACGATCAGCCGGATCCCGCTGCCCTCGACTGGGACCTCATCCGGACGATGGCCCGGGCCAGTGAGGCGGTCTACCGGGAGCTGGTCGAGAGCGACGGCTTCGCCGAGTTCTTCGCGGCGGTCACACCAAGCGAGGAGCTCGGCGCCCTACAGCTCGGCTCACGACCCGCCCGGCGCGGCGGAAACGGCGGTGGGCTCGCGTCGCTGCGAGCGATCCCGTGGAGCTTCGCGTGGGCGCAGGCGCGCATCAACCTGCCGGGCTGGTACGGGCTGGGCGCAGGGCTCGCCGCGGGGCGAGCCTACGTGGGTGGCATGCAGCCACTGCGCGACCTGATGGCGCGGTGGCCGTTCCTGCGCACCGCGATCGACAACGCCGCGCTCAGCCTCGTCAAGGCCGACATGCTGATCGCCCAGGGCTACCTCGACCTGGCCGACCGCCCGGACCTCGCGTCACGGATCACCCGCGAGTACGAGCGCACAGAGGAGCTGGTCCGCGAGCTGCTGGGCCAGCGCCGCCTGCTCGAAGACCGCCCGGTGCTGCGCCTGGCCGTCGACCTGCGCAACCCCTATGTCGACGCGCTGTCGTTCCTGCAGCAGCGTGCCCTGCGCGGCGCGCGAGGCGACGGCGATGACGCCGAGCGCTGGTCCAGGCTGGTCCAGCTGACCGTCAACGGCGTCGCGGCGGGGTTGCAGAACACCGGCTGAGCGGCGGGCGTAGACTGCCGCGCGTGGGAATCCCACGGACCCTCACGCTCGTCCTCGTCATCGCGGTGACGGGGCTGGCCTGCTCGACCGCCGAGCGGGCTGCACCCGCACCGACCGCGTTGGCCACGACGACGACGGCAGATGCGACGGACCGGCAGACGCCGAGCACGTCGTCGGCGCAGGTGACCATCGAGACGCCCGACGTCGGCATCACCACCGTCCGTGCGCTCGCACGGGCTATCGCCACCGATGATCGTGACGCCGCCTGGGCGCTGCTCGGTCCGCGGACCCGAGCGGCGATCGGATCGCACGACGGTCTGGCCGACCTCGACGCCCTGCTGACCCCGCTGACCACCGAGGACACGCCGTTCGACGACGTGATCGTTGCCCAGACGCCTGACAGCGCCACGCACCTGGTCGTGCTCGGCGACGCCGAAACCCAGGAGCCGATTGCCGTCGAGGTCGTCCGCTGCGGTGACGACGCAACCGTCGAGCTGTCGCCTCCCGTGCCCTCGCAGATGCGCATCAGCGTCGCGCGGCGGCGCCAGATCACGATCATCACGCCGAAGGCGCGCGACGTCGAGCTGGTCGTCGACGGCTTCCACTTCCACCCGACGGTTGCCGACGACGGCCGGTCGGCCGTGATGCACATCCCCTATCCGCTCAGCGAGCGGAACCACGTGCTCGGCGCCTGGTACCGCGGTGACGGCGATCGCGGGGTGACCGCGACCGTGATCGACACGTCGCGCGACGGCTGAACCTCCTGATCCGCCACCGCCGACCGTCGGTGGTCGGGATCTGACCGATCGTGAGGCCGGCAGGTTGGCGAGACCGTCGACGCCGCCGGTCACGCAGCGTCGTGGGATGGGATGTCGCCCGACAGCAGCCTGCGCAGCAGCCAAGGCTGGCGCTTGAGCAGCTGGGCGATGGGCGGGGGTTCGGGCGGCTCGAACCGGGACGCACGTGGCGGGTCGGGCCACACGAACGGCAGATCGACGACCTGGCCAGGACGCGTGGCGGTACGGAGGACATCGAGCGCGGCCCGGAGCACGGCCATCTGTCCGGCACGGTCGCCGGGCATACCGAGCGGAACGCCACACGGGTACTCGATCGCCGCGACGCGTGGCGCACCGGCCGCGGCCGTGAAGTCCGGCACCATCGACAATGACACGGTGGCGATCCCCGCCGCTTCGATCACCAGCGCGGCCAGCCCCACGGACCGGCAGCAGAACGGTCACACGGGGACGAGGACGGCGACGTCGACGCCCTCCGCAACCATCGACCGTGCGATCGCCGGCGCGGTCGCCTCGACCAGCTCGGCAGCCTGCAGCAGGAATCCCATGATCGAGTAGTGCGAAGGTGCGACTCCGCCGAGGAGGATGACGTGCTCCCCGACCTCGGCAGGTCCGATGGCCAACCGTGTTGTCGAACACGACGGGTCCGACGTAGCCGCGATCGTCATGCCCAGGGCGCCCGAGCGCACGAGGTACACGTTGGTCTGGGTGCGCCCCCACGGTCCAGCGCAGTACACATCCGGCGCGACCTTGGCGACGCGTGTACGCACCGGTGCACCTTTCGTCTCGCGGTGTCGCAAGTGTGGGGGCAGGCGTGGTGTGTCTCCAAGGGCGAACGGCCCGGTTCGGACCGGACAGCTGCCCACGCCTCCGCGCCCTGTGGATGAGCCGTTCGACACTCCGGAGCGCGAGCGCACGGCCATGGCGGGATGGGACGCAACGGGACAGAGGACCCGGCACCGCGGGGCCCTGCGACGCACTTGACCATCCGCCACACGAACCACACTGGGGAGCCTGTCCGGTGGTGACACCTCGGCATCGAGGAGGCGACGATGCTCGGCGATCGGCAACCGACGACCACCGTCGGCCACTTCGTCAGATCGGCGGTGACAACGGCGCAGTTGGTGGCCGCCGGCCAGCTGTCCCAGCCGACCACCCACCTCGCGCGTCCACTCCGCTTCGCCGACGGCACGATGTCGTACGTGTTCCGGGAGACCGCTGCCGACGGCGTCGCCACGGCCGATCCAGCCGTGCTCGTCGTGCGGTTCAGCCTCCGCATGGTCGGCACCAGCCCGTGGTTGCACGCGGCGTTCCGGCGGGAGTGCGTGCTGCACACGCCGTTGTTCGCCGGCTTTCCCGGGTTCCGGTCGAAGCTGTGGCTGACGGACCTGCAGACCGGCGTGTACCGCGGGCTGTACGAGTGGAACAGGGCCGACCTGGCCTCCGACTACGCCGAGACGCTTGCACAACTGCTCCGAGTCGTATCCGTGCAGCGGTCGGTCAGCCACCACGTCGTGGCCGGCGTCCGGCGCGATGCGCTGCTACGTGACCCGACGCTGGTCACTGATGGCCCCGCGTGGTCGCGCCTGATCCCTCCCGAGCCGACGCAGGCGCAGAGCGCATGATGGGCGGCTCAGCCGACGTGCTGATCGTGGGCGCAGGCCCCACAGGTCTCGCACTGGCCGCCCAGCTCGTCGCGTTCGGCGCGACCGTGCGGATCGTCGACCGCCGTCCGACACCGTCCCGGCCCTCACGGGCACTCGTCGTACAGCCGCGCACGCTGGAGATGCTCCGTCCCATCGGCGTCACCCCCGCACTCGTCGCGCGGGGAGAGACGACGGCAGCCGCGCGCCTGCACCTCGGCGGCCGCGAGGTGACGGTCGCCATGCACGACGCAGGTCTGCGCGACACGCCGTACCCGTTCCTGCTCATCCTGCGCCAGGCCGAGACGGAGGCCGTCCTGCGCGACCACCTGCGAGACCGCGCACTCATCGTCGACTGGGGGACGGAGTACCTGTCCAGCCGGATGGAACACTCGGGCGTCGAGGCCGTGCTGCGCCACAGCGACGGCGTCGAGGAGCACGTGGACGTCGGCTTCGTCGCAGGTTGCGACGGCGCGGACAGCGCCGTGCGGCGCGGCGTCGGCATCGACTTCGTGGGCGCGGCGTACCGCCAGTCGGTGGTGCTCGCGGACGTGGTGATCGATGCCAAGCTCTCGGCCGAACCAGTGCACGCATTCGTCAGTCCCCATGGCGGACTCGTGCTGTTCGCCGGCGGGGAGCACGCACCGTGGCGGGTCGTCCTGATCCGCGGCCGACGATCGCGCGAGGCCGGCGCGCTCGACGCCGACGGTCTGCGCTCACAGGTCGCGACGGTCACCGCGGGCCGAGTGGTGGTGCGGGACGTCGCATGGATCACCGACATCCCGCAGCAGCACCGGCTGGCCAGCACCTTCCGGTCGGGACGGGTCGTCCTCGCCGGCGACGCCGCCCACGTGCACAGCCCGGCGGGCGCGCGGGGCATGAACACGGGGATCCAGGACGCGTGCAACCTCGGCTGGAAGCTCGGGCTGGTCATCGGTGGCCGAGGCGACGAGGCTCTGCTCGACACGTACGACGCCGAACGCCGCCCCGCGGCACGCATGTCGATGCTCCTGACCCATCTGATCTTCTTCGGGGAGGCAGCCGACCATCCCGTCCTCGAGCGCGCCCGCGCCGCGCTCGCACCACTCATCGTTCCCGCGGCGGTCCGGCTGTCGTGGCCGCGGCGGTACGCATTGCACACGATCGGCCAACTCCGCGTCCGGTACCCCCGCGGCGCGCTGGCGATCGAAGGGCGGCCGAGGCCGCGTGACGGTCCGCGCGCCGGGTCCCGGATGCCCGACGCGCGGTTGATCCGTGGTCGCACGCCCTGCCGACTGCACGATGCGTTGGCGACGCCGCGATTCCACCTGCTGCTGTGCGGGCCACCGAAGTGCTGGAGCCGCTCGCAGATCTCCGCGATGCGCCAGCGGTTCGACGGCGTCGTGGACGTCCACGAGATCGGCGCCGAGGCCGGCGTCGACGCGCTACACGACCCGAGCGGTGAGCTGCTGCACCAGCTGGGCGCGCGCCCGAGTGCGCAGTACCTGGTCCGGCCGGACGGCCACGTCGCCTACCGGAGCGCGGGCGCCGACCTCGGCCCCGTCGTGGGGCACCTCGCACGGTGGCTGCCGGGGGCCGTCAGTCAGGGGCGTCCCATCGCGTACGACTGAACGGGCACACGAACGCACGCGCCCGGACGGGAGCAGGCCCGGATCCCCTCAGGCGCGGATCTCGCGCAGTCGGCCGTGCGCACGGGCCGCGCCTGGCCGCTCGGTGTTCAGTCGTCGGCGCGCACGCCGCCAGATCGTCCCAGCGGCGTGGTCGGACACCAGCAGCGCAGCGCCGTCGACCAGCAGATGCTGCGGCCGCTCGATACCCGTCAACAGGTCGACGACCTCGCCCTCGCCGGAGATCGGCGCGGTCACGACACGGCCGACGTGCCACAGCGCGACCACGAGCTGGTCGGCATCGAACGGGTTGACGACGATCGACGTCGGCGTCGCACCGATGGGTTCGAACATGACGTGCGGTGGCTCGAGGTGTCGTGACAGCGTGCCTCGTCACCGCCGAACGCCGCGACCGGTTCCCGATCGCCGACGCACGCTGGCCAGCCGTAGTCGGCGCCGGCGGTCACGCGGTTGATCTCGTCGGGCGCGGACGATCCGCCGGTGGGCTCGGCGACCTCGGTCGTCCACCGCTGCCCGCCCGCGGTGAAGGTGTGGGGCGTAGGCGTTCTTCAGGCCCGATGCCAACCGCTCGGGCGCGGCCGGGTCGGCGGGGTCGAGGATCCACAGCGCGCCGGAACCCTCGACCGCGCCGCGTCGCGCTCGCGACCACTGGTCTCGTACAGCAGCCGGCCGTCGGGGGTGCGGTCAGGGTTCCCTGCGAACGGCCGTTGTTCGGTAGGCCCTCGACGGCGGTCGACGAGTGCGACGGTCGTCGTCTTCGGCACGCAGCACGCTCGTGGGCGTCGCGATCCACAGACCGCCGTCGAGCCAGGCGATGCCGGTCGGCTTGTCGAGCCCGTCGACGAGGACGTCCAGCTCACCCGAGTCCCGGTCGACGGCCACCACCTGGCCGGTGCCGGCGTTCTCGCCGCCGACGAGCTGCGCGACCCACAGGCGGTCGTCGGGACCGACGATCATCTGCGTCGGGCCCTCCAGTCCGGACACCAGCCGGTCGACGCGGACCTGCGCCCCGACGCCGACCACGCCCTCTGACGCGCCGCCTGCTGCACGACCACCGTCACCGGTCAAATGCCGAGCAGGCGGCGACGAGAACGGCGGGCAGACACAGCAGCAGCAGCGGAGGCATCCGTCCGAACACGTTCGTGAACAAGGCTCCGCAGCGTACGGGCGGCGCTATGGTGACCGCAATCGCCTCCCGGGAGCACTCGACGTGGACGACCAGAAGATCCTGTCGCAGATCACCGCACTGGTTGAGGAGGAGGACGCACTGCGCCATCGCCATGCCGACGAACCACTCGAGGAGGCGGACCGTGCGCGGGTCGAGCAGATCGAGATCGCGCTCGACCAGTGCTGGGACCTACTCCGCCAGCGGCGTGCGCGCCGCGAGTTCGACAGCGACCCGGACGCCGCGCAGGTGCGGGGCGTCGAGACGGTCGAGCGCTATCAGCAGTAGCGGGACCGGGGCTCACCCGATGGCGCGGCGCCGGTCGCAGAACTCTGCCACCGCGTCGACGAACCGGTCGAGATCGTCATCGGTGACCGCAGCGCTCAGCGCCAGGTAGCCCCGCGGCGCCAGGTAGAACCCCGCGTGGAGGAGATCGTGGAAGAACAGCTGGCGCCACCGGTCATCGGCGCCGTGCAGGTCGACGGGCGCCGTGACCGGCCCCGCGACGGGGTGGACGGCGCACAGCGACCCCCAGCCGGTGACCGAGAACGGCAGCGCCGACGCGTGGAAGACCGTGGTGAGGCGCTCCCGCAAGCGGTCGCCGCGGGCGTTCAGCGCGTCGAGCCAGCCGTCGGCGGCCACGATCTCGTGCACGGCGACGCCCGCCGCCATCGTGAAGGCGTTGTTGTTGAAGGTGCCGCCGTGCGCCAGGCCCCCGGCAGCCGGGTCGAAGGCCGCCATCAGCTCGCGGGACCCGCCGAACGCGCCGAATGTCAGGCCGCCGGCGAGGTACTTGCCCAGGGTGGTCATGTCGGGCGTGAGGCCCAGCAGGTCCTGGGCCCCGCCGAGCGACAGGCGCGAGGTCATCACCTCGTCGAACACCAGCACCGCACCGGCGTCCCGGGTGACCGTGCGCGCCGTCGTAAGGAAGTCGCGGGTGGCCGGGATGCATCCGCTCGCGCCGAGCATCGGCTCGACCAGCACACAGGCGATGCGGTCGCCGTTGGCCGCCAGCTCACGCGCGAGCGCATCGGCGTCGTTGTAGGGCAGGATGGCGTAGTCGAAGGGGACGCGCACGCCCGCACCGCTCGGTCCGAAGTAGAGCAGGCCTCCGTGGTAACCGTCGTCGAACACCACGACCCGGTCGCGTCCGGTCGCATGGCGCGCCGTCATGATCGCCATCAGGTTGGCCTCGGTGCCCGAGTTCGTGAAGCGCACCTGCTCGATCGACGCGAAGCGTGACGCGACCGTCTCGGCGAACGCGACCTCCGGTTCGGCCATCGCGCCGAGGGCCCAGCCCTCGTCGAGTCGGGCACGGACGGTGACCGCGACCGGCGTGGGGTCGTGCCCGAGCAGACCCGCCGAATAGTCGCCGAGCATGTCCAGGTAGCGGTGGCCGTCGACGTCGTGCAAGTACGCCCCGTCGGCCACGGCGACCCGGAACGCGAACGGATCGATGTGGAGCACCGACCGGGTGTTGCCGCCCGGCAGCACCCGTCGCGCGCGGTCGGCCAGCGCCGCGCTGCGTGGATGCTCGGCGACGTAGCGGTCGCGTGCCGCTTTGAGCGCGTCATCCAGAGCCGGGTTCATTCCTACGACCTACCACTGTCGCCATATGAGGTCATGTTCGTTCGTCGTCGATAGGCCCGCCCACCAGTGGGCATGGTTGATGCAGCGCGGCATCCGCAGCGCACGGTACACGCCACCGTCAGGAGTGCACAGCGATGAGCCGACATGAGCGCGCCGGTCAGCCGGCGACGGCCGACGACCTGATCGACGTCGACGCCCTGATCGCCGCCTACTACGACGAGCGGCCCGACCCCGCGGAACCGACGCAGCTCGTCGCCTTCGGCACGTCCGGCCATCGCGGGTCCGCATTCGACCGCAGCTTCAACGAGACCCACATCCTGGCGATCAGCCAGGCGATCTGCGAGTACCGCCGCGACCACGACATCACCGGTCCGCTGTTCGTGGCACGCGACACCCACGCGCTCTCGGCCCCGGCGTTCGGCACGGCGCTCCAGGTGTTCGCTGGCAACGACGTGGACGTCTGCGTCGACGACCGCGACGGCTACACACCAACGCCATCGCTGTCGCGCGCGATCCTGCGCCACAACGCGGGCGACGGCCCACGTGCCGACGGGGTGGTGATCACACCGTCCCACAACCCGCCCCGCGACGGTGGGTTCAAGTACAACCCGCCCAACGGTGGCCCCGCGGGCGGTGACATCACAACCTGGATCGAGGACCGCGCCAACAAGCTGCTGCGCACCGGCCCGGACGGCATCCCACGAGTCGCCGACGCCCACACCCACGACCAGGTGGCTGGCTACGACTTCCTCGGCACGTACGTCAACGAGTTGCCGCAGGTCGTCGACCTCGACGCAGTGCGTGGGGCGGGCGTGCACATGGGCGTGCACCCGCTCGGCGGGGCAAGCGTTGCGTACTGGGGCGCGATCGCCGAACGCCACGGCCTGGACCTCGACCTTGTCAACGACACCGTGGATCCGACGTTCGGCTTCATGACGCTGGACACCGACGGCAAGATTCGCATGGACTGCTCGTCACCCGACGCCATGCGCAGCCTGATCGACCTTGCCGACCGCTTCGACGTCGCCTTCGGCAACGACGCCGACGCCGACCGCCATGGCATCGTCACACCCGACGGCCTGCGCAACCCGAACCACTATCTGGCCGTCGCCATCGGCTACCTGCTCGACCACCGCGACGACTGGCCGCGCGAGGCGGCGATCGGCAAGACGCTGGTGTCGAGCAGCATGATCGACGCCGTCGTCGAAGACGCCGGCCGCACGCTGGTCGAGGTCCCGGTCGGGTTCAAGTGGTTCGTCGACGGCCTGCTCGACGGCCGGTTCGCGTTCGGGGGCGAGGAGAGCGCGGGCGCGTCGTTCCTGCAGTTCGACGGCTCGGTCTGGTCGACCGACAAGGACGGCCTGATCCTGTGCCTGCTCGCCGCGGAGATCATCGCGCGGACCGGCGACGATCCCGGCGTCCACTACGAGCGGCTCACGCAGCGCCACGGCGCACCGGTCTACCGACGCATCGACGCCGCGGCGTCGCCCGACGAGAAGGCCAAGCTCGCGAGGCTGTCACCCGACGACGTCGACGCCGACGAGCTCGCGGGCGACAAGATCGAGCGGATGCTCACGCGCGCGCCCGGCAACGACGAGCCGATCGGCGGTCTCAAGGTCGTGACGGCACGGGGGTGGTTCGCGGCGCGGCCCAGCGGTACCGAGGACAAGACGAAGATCTACGCCGAGAGCTTCGCCGGCGAGGAGCACCTGGAGCGCATCCTCGACGAGGCGCAGCAGATCGTGAGCGCCGCCACCGCGACCTGACCTCCGCCGAGTCGTCGGGGGGCCCCTGCTCATCCCCGCTCACCACCCCGAACTCCGCCCACTACCCCGAACTCCGCTCACCACCTCGAACTTCGCGCCCAAGGTGCGTAGTCGAACTTTGAGGTGGCCCACCAGACTTCGAGGTGGTGACACAACATCGCGCAGGAGCCGAACTTCGAGGTGACCCACCAGATTTCGAGGTGGTGGCGGGATGTTGGGCTTGGTCCGAGCGGCCGCGCCGCCTCGGGGTCGGCGTAGGTGGACCCGACAGCGCGCGCCAGCCGCGGCGTGCGCCGACGTCCCCGGCGCCGGCAGGCATGGCCAGCATCGACAGCGCCCGCGCGACCGCCGGCACCACGGATGTGAAACTCCACGGGTCATGCGCACGGCGATCCCCCTCGCCGTTGTTGCCGGCGGCCCGGGATTTGTGCGAGCTAGCCCCGTTTTCCGCATCGGTTGAGGGTTAGTCTCGCCGTTCGGGCCAGGGCAGGGGGATGTCGAGCAGCGCGAGGATGACGCGTTGGGTGGGGGTGAGCGGGTCGAGGACGAGCCCGTCGCCGGTGTAGGTGGCGC